>JAGLRY010000406.1 GCA_023135995.1 Candidatus Aminicenantota bacterium
CTTTCTTTTTCCATGCTTCTTTTGTGGCTCTAAGCCGGATCCATTGGATGGCCGAAGCCGCATGTCCATTGGAATGGTTGGAGTCGCACTTAAGACCTATGGCCTGGATCTTGGGGACATTGGACGATTCGAAGAGCAATTTGTAGTCTTCAAGGATGTTCCGTCGGTATTCTTTCCACTCTCCCAGGCCGTCACTCCCCGAGCCGATGACGATGTAACGCACCTTACCGAAAATCGCCGACCGGCCCGTCGAACCCATTTTTTTCGTTGTATCCCACACATAACCGATCGTCTGAGGAGGGGAGAGGAGCCATCCCCCCTTATCGAAGAGGACAAAGAGCCGGAAGGCCGCATCATCTATATTTCTGACCGTCACATTCGATGCGGGGGGAATCTCATCAACTCTGGCTCGAAACTCGATCTCCGGGTATTTCCTCGGGTCGATTTTTTCGTTTAGCTTTACTCCGATCGCTGTTGACGCATCCGTGTTCTGCATAAAAAGAGTTTTCTCTTTTACCACAAAAGTGTCCGCACTTCCACGCTGTACTTCCCATCCGTTCTCTTTGAGCCATTTTTTGATGGGAGCTGCTTCTTGTGGAAAACTGACGATGAGCTGGAATTCTTGGCCTTTGCCATCTTTTGTTTTGTTTTGCCACGCGGTATGATTTGCGGTGCACCAGATCCTGCCCGAAAGTATTCCCCCTAAAATTACTAGGACAATCAGATAAGGAAGCTTCTTTTTCATGTTTTATGAATAGTTCAGGTTAAATTCAGAATGCTAAGATCAATCCAATCGTTACATCCGCCTGAAGCAGTACTCTACCGCCTACGGTCACGTAGCATCCTCCCGGCAATCCACAGAAGACGGAGCCTCCTCCCGAGAGATAAGGGAGAAGAAGTCGCCCCTGAAGCCGAAAACCGAGGTTTGGGGACAAAAAGACTTTAACTCCACCACCTAAAGTCCCTGAAAATCGCCACACACTGGAAACGCCGGGCTCTTTCGGATTAAAGTGTGTGGCACCGAGAGTGAATAAACCAAAAGGCCGTACTCTGTCTTTCGGATATTCAACCAGACCGCCGATCTGCCAATACTCCACAGAGGCATCAATGATGCGGTTGTCAACAGGTGCTCCCCTAAATTCGACCTTAGTGTCCTGACGACTGTATGAGAGCTCCAATTGTGTGTTCGGCCTGACCGTAATGTCCAGGATCACACCATAGTTCATGGCATCCTTGATGTTGAGCGTGCCTCTTTGAACTGTGATCTTTCCTCCGAATTGGTACCCCACTAAGGGTGTGATCTCCACCTGTTGAGCCCATGTGGGTATTTGTGCCAATACAAATGTTAACATGACCAGGAGAAAGATCCTGAGATTCCTTGTTTTAACGAATAAGATCTTCATTTTCTTCATGAGTTACTCCTTTTTTTTAAAAACATACGATCGGTTTAAGATTTCGAATTCATGTCTATTCTTAAGTTTTTATATTAAGTTCGGAACTATCATCTTATGATGAGCGTTGCAAGACAAAAGATCTAATAGTTTCCAATCTAAAGGGTTTTGGCGGGGAGGTCAATTGTACTTTAGTGCAATATGTAATAGTTTAAAATATACAATATTCTCGCACAAATAAGCTCGATTGTCAGAATGAAAAGCCGAATAGAATATTTACGCTATTATATCCAAAATTCACATTTTCAATAAGGCCGACAAATTGACGATCTGAATCAGGATTAACGATGTCAGCATTTCTCTTTTTTTCACTTTTGCCCCAGGAATATCCTAATCCAAGTGTCCACTCTGTGTTTTTTATACGAAAAGTCGTGCCGGTCATGATGTGATAGATGTCCCAATCTGTGACGGATAAAGTGGTGTCGCTTCCAGGTTTTCTCGCAGAGAAATCTGTCCGGATACTCCCATAAAAGGTGATGTTCTCGTTTAGAATGTGCTCTATTCCGAGTCCGAAATTGAAAACGTCATCGAGCTCGTGAGTGATCTCGTTGCGGTATGTCTTGCCATCACTCTGGCCCACGAACTCTTCTGTCTTTATCACATCGAATTTGTCGATTCCTGCATACCATTCTGCACTGGCATACAAGTTTACAGACCCCAATCTGGTGATCGCCAGAGTATAGGTTGCACCAACTCCCAAAGCAAGAGGTGTAGGAAAATTCGAATCCAACCCATCCTGGTGGTCGGCGATAACGTAGGAATCTCTTGTGCCGTCTACATCGATATCTTGGCCTGTTATCGTTTTGTTAATACCTGCAGATCCTTTCCCATAGAGCTCGATACTTGGGGTCGTCACCGTTAATCCAAGATGAAAACGATCAAAGTCCAGTGCGCAGCCCACCTTCCAGAGCAAACGATAATTTTGGTAATCGTATGATATTGCGTCGATGAGCATTGTCAGGTCTCCATCGGGTGTAAGAACTTGGCCAATACTCTGGAAATTGGCACGATGACTGCGGAATGTGAAGTAATTGCTGATGCCGATGCCGACCGTATCGTTAAATTTGTAGGCCCATGTTAAGCCCCACCAGGGTTCGGTCAAGTATTCGATCAGTTGGAAGTCGGCAACGATCGATTCATCACCCGGGTAGTCGGGAATTACGTCGCCCGATGTTATCACCGTACCGGTGAGTCTAATGTCGACAGACTGGCGTGTGAGGATGGAATATCCGATCCGATGGTCTTTAAGCCATGGGAACTTGATAAGTCCTGCCACAATTCCGGGAGCACTGTCCAGTTTAGATGATGTGAGTTTCTTATCCGTCCCCCCAAGATTCTCTAATGAGTAATGTGGCCAGTGATAGACTTTGGATGCGAGCAGTGTTTCCGGGTCTTTGAGCAGGCTCAGACCACCTGGATTGTAATAAATTCCGCTGATGTCTAAAACACTCCCGATCACCATGCCTCCAAGTAAAAACGCTCGCGTCCCGTATTGGTAGGTCCAGTAGTGTGAATCCTGAGCGAGACCTTGCTGACAAAAAATGATTGTTATAATAGCTACAAAAAGGAGAAGGCAGATCCGTCGCATTTTTCCTTGTTTATTTCCAGAGTCTACTCAGAATAGCAATGTTTTGTCAAATCCCGACAATACAAATTATCGCCTGCGTGTTCGTGCTCCGCTGGATCTTTGTGTCCCTTGAAATTGACGTGTTCGGGTTGTGCCATGCTGACGGGATTGGTGCTGGCGTTCCAACGTCGAACTAGAGCTTGTTCGTGTTGAGGGCTGTCTTGTTTGAGCTCTATCCTGTGTGCTTGGCGTCTGTGTGGATGACCACTTGCCGTTTTCCCGCTTCTGCCAATTGCCGTTGTCCTGACGCTTATACACATCGCCGTTTCTGTCCGTGTAGACGTTATTGCGTTGACCCTGTGCCACATTGGGCCTCTGTCTGTCTTGTGTCTGTGGCCTTTGAACATTGCGGTTAATGTTCTGCTGGCGGTTGTAGACGTTGCTTCTGTTTCCGTAAGGAGTGGCTCTTGGGGGCCCGCCTCGACTGGCTCCATGCCAGTAACCCGCTCTGTATCCGGCTCTATATGCGGCTCTGTGGCCTCCTGGATAGCCATAGCGTCTTGGGTAGGCTGGACCCCACCAGCCTCTGCCCCAGCCGCCAAATCCGACAGTGAAGCGAAAAGGACCCGATCCAAAGCTGAGCCCAAAACTCCAGCCATACCATGGATTCCAGCGCACATGAAAGCCCCATGTCCAATGGTGAGGATAGTAATATCTGCCATACCATGGGTGATAATACCAGCCGGTGCCATAAACGATCGTCGGTCCGTAGATGTAACTTCCCATATATCCTGGATAGTAGCCCACATAAACTACTGTGGGAGTCGTGTCATACACATAGACATACTTCGTGTTGTAATGAGGACAACTGGGCGGGATGGTGTAGATCTCATCCGGCACTTTATCGCAGACTTCCCACGGGCCATCCGGTTTCTTTGATACATACCAGACGGCTTCGCTGCAGCAATAGTACACATTATCCACCTTGAAAATGGCAGAAGACGTATTGACAGCATACTCCACATCCGTGTCTTCGGCTTTTTCGAATTTGGGGCTTCCGTCATATTCCACCTTTAAATCTTTGCCGCTGTCTCTTTTGATGGCGGATGTCTGCGGAATCTGCGCATCGAGGACCGCCTCCTTGGCCTGTTCTGTCCCTGCAATGAAAGAGAGAAGATGCCCGTTCTCCGAGTCCTCAGGGATGTTATTGCAACTCTCAGGCAGCTTATCCGAGGGAACATAAGCCCATGGGCCGTTCATGGATTTGCTGGCATACCATCGGCCGGAAAGAAGGACCAGATACTGCTGTGTGGCCATGTCCATAAGAAGGTCACTCTCTGTGTTCGTGACATAGAGGAGGTCGGTTCCTTCTATAGGTGCATACTCCGGTTTGCCGTCTATGACAATGAGTTCTGTGGGTTCAGTGGCTACGATAACTTTAGGAAGCCGGTTGTCGGTTGCCTCGATTTGTGGCATATCCTCGGGCTCTTTTGGAGTGATCTGGGAGACTTCTCTGGGTAAACTCTTTGCCTCTTTCCACGGTCCGGTGATGTTCGAGGATGTCATCCAGAGTTCACCGCCGTTCAAATAATAGGCCTTTGACTTCTTTTCATAGACGACGAGGAAAGGTGTATTCACGACTCGTTCCAGGCTCGAATTTTCAATTTTTTCCATAATGGGTTCGCCATCGATGAAAACAAGTATTGAGGGGTCATACTCGATGAAAATCTTAGGCGGGTCGTTCTTCAGGTTCTCTGCGGCGGTCCGTTCCTTCTCAGCCAGGTCCAGACCAGCAAGCAATCTGTCAAGAGAAATATTCATGTTCCACTTAGGGATTTCCTTTTCGAGAAATTCGGATAGCTCTTTTTCATGCTCTGGTGCTGAGTCAGGAAACCGCGTCCTTGGAATCTTTACGTCTAAAATGTTCACCATCCGTGTATCGCGGTCTGTCTCTACGCGTGCCTTGTACCATACGGCGCCGAATACGGGTTCTGTCTCTCCCTTTAAGATCACAGAGACAGCGAATCGGCCTTCAATAATATTGTTTTCAAAACTGTCAACTTGAGGTTGATAAATGGTGATTTTTCCTTTTAGATGCTCGAGTGTTCGTGGCCAACCAATCTCTTCTTGAGCTATCTCCTGTGTGAATACGTTAGGAGCTAACAGAAGAAGAAAGAGCCCCAGGAAGATACATACTCCCGTGTTTTTAAATTTGCTAAACATTATAGATCTCCTCATTTTCTTCAGTCCTATCTTGCTGGCGGGGGGTATTTCTCAAAGATCTTTGCAACAACGTCGTCGATGATCTTATCGATCTTTTCGGGAGTTGGATACGACGGAAGCGCCTTGGAAGCCATTCCTCTCCAGACCATTTCCTTCTGATTTGCATCAACCATGTCGATGATGAGGGTGCCTTCTTCGTACTGCTGCACGC
>JAGLRY010000407.1 GCA_023135995.1 Candidatus Aminicenantota bacterium
TGGAAATTGACATCAGTCCCCATGGCGCAGCATACCTCTCGATAGAGATCAAGCCCAGTGTCCTCGATCACATCGGCAACATGACCACTCCAGCAGAATCCGTCTTCGGCATCCCATTGGACTCCAGCCAGATTGAGGAGCTTTACCGCCGATGCTGCATCAAAATTCAAAATGCCTATGTCGAGGAGAGCCAGGCCTTCCCGGTCAATGGCACCTCTTTGCCTCTGCTCTTCAACTGAGGGTTTTTGGAGAAACAGCCTCACGGTCCCATCTTCTGTGGAAACAAAAACACCGTGGTTTTGTGTTAACTCTGGCGGCGCCAATTTTCCCAACCCAGTGATTCCCTGCTCTGCAAACCGGATTCCTGATGCATCAAAATCCAAGAGAACATCCCCTGTAGTGACCACGACCTGTCCCCTTCCTGGAGCCATTTCTGGAAGATCGAGATAGATAGGGAGCTGCCTGTCAAAGATCGTGGATCCCAGAACGCTCTCCGGCTCTCCGGGTAACGGAATAAAAGCCTTGCCACAGGATCCATATGCCGGCAATCGTTTGGAGTCCCCTCCTGCGTGGATGATCAAAATACGCAATCGTGCCAGTGTCTCTGTCCACACCTCTTGGGTCCTAGGGCCTGCCTTAGAAGCTCTATCTGCCAACTCGAGAGAAAGAACCTTCATCAAGCAAAAGATCGTGCTCCCCGCACTTCCAACGCGTTTTCCATCAGGGTCAGGAACAACTAAAACCCTTTTTATGCCCGAGAAAAATCCCAAATCATGTCTGATATTCAGCTGATTTCTGTATGCAGACGCTTGTTGAGAATTGGATGCTGTTAGGATGAGATAATCCCAAGGCTTAAATATCTCTTGCATGACTGTACTCACTATGTAGTCTTCACGAGACAAAAGAAATCAGATAGAATGGATTCCACACTAGGTTATCCGTTCTCAGAATAGCCCTCAACCTGAGCCTGGATCCACGGATAGGTTTGAGCGATTCCCTCTTTGAGTGAAAACTGTGATTGCCATCCCAGGGCACTGATTTTGTCGATGCGAAAGCTCCTTGCTTGGACGCCCACAGGACCCTCTACGTGCTCGATGCGGATTCTCTTTCCCGCCACTTCAGCCACAGTATTTACCAATTCGTTAACAGAGACATACTCCTGGCGCCCGATGTTGATACCGTTCTCAAGATCAGAGTGCATAAGCAACAGTATCCCATCGAGCAAGTCATCTATGTATGTGTAGGCCCGCATGGCTGTGCCATCTCCCCAGATTTCGATGGTGCCACCGTCCTCGGCCTCTGCCACTTTTCGACACATGGCCGCAGGGGCTTTTTCTCTACCGCCACGCCAGGTCCCCTCAGAACCATAGGTGTTCTGGAACCGTGCAATGCGCACGGGCATCTTGTATTTTTTGCCATACGCCATAGCCATACGCTCGGCATACAGTTTCTCCCAACCATACTCATTGTCCGGTTGTGCCGGATAGGCCTCCTCTTCCGATAATTCAGGTTCGTCCGGTTTCATATCCCTGTAAACACATGCCGAAGACGAGAAAAAATAGCGTTTCACTCCTTTTTCCACACTCGAATGCATCATGTGAATATTGATCAATGCGCTGTTTCTCATGATCTCGCATTCCGCCGTCTCGATGAAGCCCATACCGCCCATATCCGCAGCGAGCTGGTAGACTTCATCAAAAACCGTTCCTTCAGGTATGGTTAAAGAGGTCAAACAGTTTGATTGATCTCGCAAATCAAGGAGAAGGAAATTATCAGCCTCAGTCTCTGCAAATTCAGGTCTTTTTAAATCTACTCCGCGCACCCAATAACCGTCTCTCTTTAGCCTCT
This sequence comes from Candidatus Aminicenantota bacterium, assembly GCA_023135995.1. GTDB lineage: Bacteria > Acidobacteriota > Aminicenantia > Aminicenantales > Aminicenantaceae > WTAW01. Next base: position 1,849 of record JAGLRY010000407.1, read on the forward strand.
TCACCAAATGACTGCCTATAAAACCGCCTGCACCACAGACCAGGGCTTTTTTCATTTCTTTCACTCCTTTACCTTAAAAACTTATAACAAAGGACTATATCCAAGTCAAACAGATGGGGAAAGGCCATATTTAATGCTTGACTCTATAGATGATGGAATCGCGATAGCTGGTGAAAACACGAAAATAACCGCTCAAAAGCTGATCTGTTGGTCCATCCCCTGAATCAACGAGCAAAGGACGACCAGCCAAAGAATTGATCTTATTTGGAGTGGCTACGATGATGATGTTGTCTTTCCCCACACAGGATATGACTTCTGGACTGATTTGCTGATTTCCCCTGCCCAGCAAATAACCCTGGCCTCCAATGGGCGTGAGGATGAGCATGCTCGGTTTTCCTTTGATAAGACTCAAGATCTCTTCTTCATTCAGGTCTTTTCCGACAAGTCTTTTTTTATACACGATATCAATCCCCAACAATGAATAATCGAGCCCTAACTTTTCCATTATGGTTCGAGTCGTCGTTCCCGGACCGACGATATAGTGGTGCGTATCAGACATATTCTCAATGACAGAGGCGGCAATGGCTTCTTGGGCATATCTTTCGTCAGGGGAGCTCCCAGATTTTAGCCGCTGTACATACCGGCTTCTGTAGGGAATTTTGAGATAGCCATACAATCTTGCGGATAGGATGCCCCTTCGGAAATCCTCTTCATTGATATCCATGACTTCGGCTTCCGTGACCTTTTTTGCCTTGCCCTGAAGATAAAGGGCACACAGATCTCCTGCAGACAATGGATTCCGTGCAAAAACAGCAGAGTGGACTTTTACGCCTGTGGGAATGCCCAGGACGACTGTTGAATTCCCGATGGCTTCATACACATCCCGAGCTGTTCCGTCTCCCCCAGCAAAAAGAAGGATGTCCACTCCCTTTTTCTGCATGGTACGAGCGGCTTTCTGGGTGTCTTTTGCCGTTGTGGAGGACAAAGAAATGCCATCGATGACTTGTGGCACGAAACCACAATCGATGGCTGTGTCCTCCCCCATTTTGCGAGGACAAGTGAAGAGAGTTATGGAATCCTTAAGAGCGACGAGCGCTTCGAGTGCTTCACCAGTCCTTTGAAAATAAACTGGTTTTGCTCCGAGCTTGATGGCTTTTTCCAGAATTTCCTGGCCATCCGTCCCTTTAAGGCCAACTCTCCCCCCCATTCCAGCGATGGGATTGACAATCAGTCCCAGTTTTTTCATAAATGCCGAGCCTTAGAAGCGGTGATTAATACCCGCCATTATCCGGAAAGACATTATACCAGGAGGCACACTCCTTTTTCCAAGACATTCACATATTTTAATCGAATGTGTCAAACACACTTGAATTATTATTATTCCTATGATATTAGTAAATTTAATATGGCAAAAGTTTTGTGTTTTCTATTTTTGTTCCTATGTTTAACGGCCTCAACTGTCTTTTGCAACATCTCTCACCAATCCGATCACATGAATACACATCTCATCTCTGAAGTCTTATCTATTCATCCTGGCAGATCGTTCAGTGTGGGAGTGCTCCTCGAGTTGGAAAAGGGTTGGCACACCTACTGGCTAAATCCGGGTGATTCAGGCTTACCGATAGCAATTACATGGAAGCTTCCCCCTGGTTTTATCCCCGGAGAAATCCAATGGCCTTACCCCGGTCGATTCGGTACAGATTCTGTCGTTAATTTTGGGTATGAGGAAGAAGTGCTTCTGATCACAGAAATTCAGGCTCCCCCGGCTGCCAAACCAGGTGAGACAATAACAATTGAAGCGGACGTGGAGTGGTTAGTCTGTAAGGAGGAGTGTCTTCCTGGACGCACTGGTATTACCCTGAGCCTCCCGGTTCAATATAAAGAGCCTGCATCCGATCTGTTCTGGGCAAAAAAGTTTGCAGACACTCGAAAGAAATTGCCCATCCATTCGAAGGATTGGTCAGTCCGTTCGGCCATCAATAAAAACCATGTACTCCTCAGTATTTCCTCTCCAACGTGGTTCAAGAACCAAATGACGGACATCTATTTTTACCCAGAACAGTCAGAACTTTTCGATTACTCGGCGCCACAATTTTTTAAAAAAACGGAAGACGGATACGTCATCCAGGCCAAGCTTTCAACGCTCGCCCAAAAAATTCCCTTAAAACTTCAAGGAGTTTTGGTTTCCGATAAAAGCTGGTCTCGCGATTCAGATAGCAGAGCTATACGATTTGTTGTGCCATTCGCACAAAATAAGAATGAAGATAAAATAACACAGAAGGAGGTTTCCCGATGAAAATATTTGTGTTGTTTACATGTGTACTTTTCACAGCCCTTGGCATGAATCTTGTAGCTTTTGAGGTAGCTGTGGATAAACCAGCACCGGATTTTAAGTGTAATGATTCAAATGGAAACGAGCATACGCTTTCCGCTTACGAGGGAAAGATCGTCGTCCTCGAATGGCTCAACCACGATTGTCCCTTTGTTCAAAAGCATTACAGAAGCGGAAACATGCAGAAGATGCAGAGAATCTATACTGGAAAAGATGTCATTTGGTTGTCGGTAATATCCTCGGCTCCTGGAAAGCAGGGATTTTGTACTCCCGATAAAGCCAATGATTTGACAAGATCTAAAAATGCACACCCGACAGCTGTTCTTCTGGATCCCCTGGGAACAGTAGGAAAAAAATACGGGGCCAAGACCACTCCGCATATGTTCATCATCAACAAAGAAGGGACTCTCGTCTACAATGGCGGCATCGACAATAAACGCTCAACTGATCCGAAAGATGTCGACAGAGCTACGAAGTACGTTGCAAAGGCGTTGAATGAACTATTGGCTGGAGAAGAGGTCTCTACCAAGACCAGCGCACCTTACGGATGCTCTGTGAAGTACAAATAGGATCGTTTTTCCCAGGATTTTTTGTCTTAAAGATAGGAATTTCCTATTTTTTCGCTATGGTGAGTAATCCAGAGGCCGGGACCATAAATTTGTAAACGCCTTTCTTGAGAGTC
>JAGLRY010000408.1 GCA_023135995.1 Candidatus Aminicenantota bacterium
GAAAGCACATTGAAAACGGAAATGTCAAAGTGATTTACTGGAAGAATAATGTAAATAATTGATATTATTTTTGTTGAATAAAGTATCGACATTTTTTATGAATAGTTCAGGTTAAATGTAGGGTCCGGTCCCTGAACGGACTATTTGAAAACCGGTCCCTACACAAAAAGGAATGGTTTCGAAGAGAATTATCGGTGGAGGAAGCAGCGTTCGCTGTCCTGTTCATCAGGTTTTTTTGTAACGATCATGGCGATATCTTGGGCGTTCGCACTCTCTATAACATCGAGATCTCGTATCGAACCCAAAGGGTAGATTATTGCAGTAATATCATTTTTTGCCGCCAGTTCAACAACATCCGGGAAGGGCATAAAAGCATCCGAAGCCAATACACACCCTTTGGAGCCATACCCTCTTTTGGAAAACCGAATGGCATCCTCGGCCGCATCGATCCGGCTTCTCTGACCTGAGCCGATACCGTGGACTTTGTCACGGGTCCCGATCACGACAGCGTTGGAGCGTGTAAAACATGCCACTGTCCAATTGAAGATGGCTGCCTCTAATTCCTCGGCACTCGCTTTTCTCTTTGATACGACATCCACAGATGAAGGGGAAACGATTCTTGAATCGAAACGCTCCTGGACGAGGAGACCTCCAGCGACTCGCTTGAATTCGAGTTTTTGATCCTTCGAAGGAGCCTTGAGCGAATCGCCCATTTTCACAACGCGCAGCACCTTTCTTGTGGCCAAGACCTCGAGTGCCTCCTCTGAAAAACCCGGAGCATACACAACTTCAACATTCCTCCCCTTCTCAACGATCTTTAATGCCGTAGCGCTATCGAGCGTGGTATTGAATACATCGACACTGCCAAAGTTAGACAGTGGATCGCTTTTCCATGCTTTCTCAAAAACTTCAGCCGGGCTGCCTTCCATGGCGACGCCACTGGGCATTTCATGCTTGATGAGGGCACAAATATTTGTTCCCGGGTGGATATCGGTCAGTTTTTTGATGAGCCTTTGGCCCAAGTCCATATCGCCGACATTGATGTAGCCCAATCCTTTGATCCCCTCTTGAAGGACCTTTAGAGAGGACATATTGGGCCCGGATGCGCCCTGTTCTTGGTAGAAGGCTGCGGGGTATCCGGGATTCTCCCCATACCGCATGGACAACTTCTTCCTGAACGTGATGTTCCCAAGTGCCATAATCTCCGGGAATTGCTCTTCCACCTTGGTCCTGTATTGAGAGCGGGTCGTTTTGTCGATCTTACTCATTTTTTATAATCTCCGATCTGTTTATTACAGATATGTCAAAATCAGACTCTGATTGTTCTCCTGAAAACACACATACTATAGCCACTCTGAAATCTTGGTCTCTTTTTTGGGGCGCCAAGGCCGAATAGACAGCTTTGGCTGTCTTCTCCGCACTATCATGATTTAGCTTGACATCCTCTGGCTCTCCGCGAAAAGACGGGAGAGGATCTCTGTTTTCCCCTGAATAAGTAGAGATCATTTTCCCTTGTCCAGGACGTATGGGGACCTTAAAATACTGTTTTAAGGGGGAGCCGTCTTCGGCTCTTTTTATGATGCTCAAGGCTGCCCTCCCATCAGGGAGAACACATCCGCTGATCCTGGGCGTAAAAGATGGAGCGTCGGGCTCATATTCCCAATGACGCAGCGCAGAGGATAGAATGTCAGTAGGATCCAAGCCTGAAGAGAGATGGTATTTGATATCCTTGGTCTGTTTCCCGTTGCTAACCGCAAGACTCTGTCCAAAAAGAATTGCGGGATAGATGAGCAAATCTCTGTTTCCCTCTCTCAGGATCTTTTCATCTGTAGGTTTTACCCAGACTCCTTCCGTCGTCAGGTCTATCTTCCTTGCCTGACTGGAGGGAGATCTTCCCGTGATGGCATACACGATGAT
>JAGLRY010000409.1 GCA_023135995.1 Candidatus Aminicenantota bacterium
AGGTTGAGGAGCAGAATAAGGAATTAGTACAAAACTTTTTTGAAGAATTAGATAAAGGAAATGCTGAGATTATTAAAGAGTTGTATGCCTCTGATTCTGTTTCCTATTCTCCATCAGGAAGTACTACACCAACGTCATCAGAAGAAGCGATAGAAATGACAATGATGTTTTATGATGCTTTTCCTGACCTTGCACACAGCATTGAAGAATTAATTGCTTCAGGAGATAAAGTTGTAGTCAGGGCTATTGCCCGAGGTACCCACAAAGAAGAGTTTTATGGCATCCCTGCGACTGGGAATAAGATTGAATTAAGTTTCATTGTAATAATCCGTATTGAAAATGGAAAGTTTGTAGAGCAAAGACAAGAGATTGATATGTTAGGTTTTATGCAGAAACTCGGCATGGAGCTAAAGCCGAAGGAGGAATAGTAAAGACACATAGATGCCAATCTGTTTGACACTCTGTCCATAAATCAATATTCTATACCAGAAAGCTATAAGGGGATAGCAATGACAATCAAATGCCCCCAGTGTGATTTTGATAATCAAGAGGATACACTTTTCTGTGGCAAATGCGGGACTAAGTTTGACTCTGAAGAAGATATCCCTGTCCACACCAAAACTCTTGAAGTACCCAAGGAAGAGCTAACTACTGGCTCTACATTTGCTGGACGATACCAAATCATTGAGGAACTGGGCAGAGGGGGCATGGGGAGCGTCTATAAGGTTCTCGATAATGAATTAAAAGAAAGCACTGCGCTAAAGCTTTTAAAGCCTGAGATTGCTACCGATGAAAAGACCATTGAACGCTTCCGCAACGAACTGAAATCAGCCCGAAAAATTTCCCACAAGAATGTATGCCGTATGTATCACCTCGGTAAAAAGGAAAACACCTACTACATCACAATGGAATATGTCGCAGGGGAAGATCTAAAGAGCTTGATGAAAAAGATAGGTCAATTGCCTGTAGCAAAAGCAATTTCCATCACAAAGCAAGTGTGTGAAGGCTTGGCTGAGGCTCACAAGTTAGGAATAGTGCACCGGGATTTAAAGCCTCAGAATATCATGATAGACAAAGAGGGGAATGCTCTGATTATGGACTTTGGGATAGCCCGATCTCTTGAAACAAAAGGCATAACAGGAGCAGGAGTTATGATCGGGACACCAGAGTATATGTCTCCCGAGCAAGTTGAAGGCAAGGAGACAGACCAACGCTCCGATATTTATTCGCTAGGTGTTATCCTCTATGAAATGGTAACCGGCAGGGCCCCTTTTGAGGGGGATACAACGCTTAGCATCGCTATGAAGCACAAAAACGAAATCCCTATTAATCCAAAAGAGTTCAATGCCCTAGTTTCTGAGGACCTTAGCCAGTTGATTCTCCGCTGCATGGAGAAGAACAAAGAGAGGAGATTTCAGGAGGCCAATGAGCTCTTTTCTGAATTAAGCAAGATTGGGATAGAAGGGCCTGAAATCAAAAAACCCAGTGAAACAAAATGGAAAAGCTCTATTGCTGTCCTTCCCTTTGCAGATTTAAGCCCGCAGAAGGATCAGGAATACTTTTGTGATGGTCTGTCAGAAGAACTCATCAATGCCCTCACAAAGATCAAGGACTTGCGAGTAGTCGCACGGACCTCGGCATTTTCATTCAAAGGTGAGAAAATAGATATCCGTGAAATCGGCAAGAAACTGGATGTGGAAACAGTCCTTGAAGGCAGTGTTAGAAAAGCAGGGAACAGGCTTCGAATTACCTCCCAGCTCATCAATGTAGCTGACGGCTACCATCTTTGGTCTGAAAAATACGACCGAGACATGGAAGATATCTTTGCCATCCAGGATGAAGTCACCCTGGCTATAGTAGACACACTAAAAGTCGAACTTTTAGGAGGAGAGAAGGTTGAGCTCATCAAGCGTTATACGGAGGATCTTGAAGCCTATAACTTGAATTTGAAGGGCCGTCACTATTTGAAACGTTTTACCAAAGAGGGTTTACAGAAAGGCTTGGAATCTTTCCAGCAGGCAATCGAGAAAGACCCGAAATATGCTAGCCCTTATGTTGGAATAGCTGAGTATTACAATAACCTTGGATTCTATAATTTTGTTCCCCCTATGAAGGCTTTTCCAAAAGCAAAGCAAGCAACGGAAAAAGCTCTAGAGATCGATGATAGCCTCGCTGAAGCACATACTGCTATGGGATTTATAAAAATGCTTTACGAATGGGATTGGGAAGGCGCAGAAAGGGAACACAAGCGGGCCATTGAGCTCAACCCGAGTAATGCATCTTCTCGCAATTTGTACGCTCATTATTTATGGATCATGGGAAGATTTGAAGAAGCCCTTGAAGAGAATACACATGCTCAGGAGCTTAATCCTCTCTCCCGTAATGTAGCCCAAACAAGAGCAACCATTTTCATGACTGAGCGACAGTATGACCGGTCAATAGAGGAATACAAGACATTGCTCGAGATGAGTCCGGATTATTATTTAGCGCGCTTCTGGCTTGCATTTCCGTATGCCTTAAAAGGGATGCATGATGAAGCCGTTGCTACTATTGAGGAGGCAATGGCTGTTTCAGGAAGAGGAGCTCCACTTATGTGGACAGCCAAAGGACTTATATATTCTATTGCAGGAAGGAAGGATGAAGCAAAAAAAACTCTCAATAAAATGCTAGAGCAGTCAAAAAAGAGTTACATTGCTCCCTGGATGATAGCGGTGGTTTACGGAGGTCTTGGCGAGAGAGATAAGGCATTCGAGTGGATAGAAAAGTCTTTTAAGGAACGTGACCATTGGCTTGTCTATCTCAAGGTGAGTCCTATAGTCGACAATCTGCGTTCAGACCCAAGGTTTCCAAAAATCTTGAAAAGAATGGGATTTAATAAATAAAAAAATCTGAACAAAAAAAGTAGTCAAAATTTGTTCAAAAGGGGAATTTTGAAAAGACGCAATTTGGTTCCTATGGTGGACATCTGTTATTTCTGGAGGACACACAAAAAGTCATTTTACCCAGCAATACTCCCCAAAGCTTCAATTGGTACATTTATTGCAGAAAAATTTATGTGGCAATTATGACCAGATAGGAAAAAGCTCGATACTGGAGGATATCATGAAACGAACACTTTTTTTAGCTGTTGTACTCATTTTGCTGATAGTCAGTTTTACAGGATGTTTTAATTCAGGTATGTTTCTATCAGCAAATGTGACGGATGTTAGGCTATCCGAAGCCAATTACGACATCATCGCAACCAATATAACAGGAAGTTCAAGAGCCGGGTATATTCTTGGTTTAAGTGCTGGACCTGGAGCACAAGTGAGCACCATGGCGATAGCCAGGGTAAGCGGAACAGGTATGCTCTACCAGGAAGCCCTAGAGAATCTTTGGGAAAATTACGAAAAAGATCATGGCCACAGAGAAGGCCAAAAAATTGCATTAGTGAATGTTCATTATGATACCGATATTCTGAACTTAATAATCTACACGGAAGTCAAGCTCTTCATTCGTGCGGATGTTGTGGAATTCAAGTAAATTATCATTTTTCGCAATGTATTTATAAATTGACCTGGCTACTATTCCATATGTTTGGCCTCAATCCAAGGCACATCACCATCTCGGGCCACCTATACAAAAATGGATACTTTTGAGAGAATCGTAGAGGAGGATCTCTAGCAATCGGCCGCGGTCATTGCGTCGTTCGTTTACCACGCTGCGAACTGGGAGGAGATGCTGCCGCAGATTCAACAGTTAAAGTAGCAGGTTGCTGTGGATGAATGCTAGGCCTGGGATTGAGGAAGTTGAGGATGCGAAGCCGAGACTGGCTGGGTTGAGATAATTGCTCCAGGCCCCGGCTTCCCGAGATTGAAAAAAGACAGAAAAACTGGTTTAATACTTCATTAGGGAAGACGATTGAGGGGGAAGGAAAAGGAGGATATAATGGGTGTTCTTCACAACGGGAAAGAAAAGT
>JAGLRY010000041.1 GCA_023135995.1 Candidatus Aminicenantota bacterium
GGATGCTTACACGATATATCCGTGCAAAAAGCTTAATGGTATAATAGAATACAGAGTGAAAAAAATGACAAACATAAACCGAAGAGAATTCCTTAAAATGGGATTAACCGCAGGTTCGCTGCTGGCCACCAGTACTGCTTCCGACCTTGTGACCAAAGTCTTTGGAAAAACCGACACTGCAAAAAAAGTCATTATCCTCGGCTTCGACGGAATGGACCCCCATCTTGTCAGAATCTGGATGAAACAGGGATTTCTCCCTTCATTCCGGAAATTGAGAGAGATGGGATCGTTTACTCCTCTGGAGACTGGCAATCCTCCTCAGAGCCCTGTCGCTTGGTCTAACTTCATCACAGGTATGGACTCGGGTGGTCACGGTATCTTTGATTTTATACAGAGAAACCCAGAAAACTACTTTCCTGTTTCCTCAGCAGCAGAATCCATTGAAGCCACACGTACCCTATCCATCGGCAATTACGAGTTTCCCCTCTCTGGAGGAGAAGTCAAAAACTTAATGAAGGGGAAGGCTTTTTGGCAGATTCTCGAAGAGTATGACATTCCTGCTACGATCTTTAAGATACCCTCCAACTATCCCCCGGTTCCCACAAAACAGCGCACGATTTCAGGGATGAACACACCTGATCTGCTCGGTTCTTACGGGATATGCAACTACTACACCACTGAATCCACGCGCATAAATGAAGATCTCGGTGGTGCAAGAATTCACGAAGTGTATGTCATAGGAAACAGAGTGGAGGCCAAGCTTTCAGGACCTGAAAATGCCTTTAAAAAGGATAAACCCGACTCTGTGATCGATTTTAGCGTCTATATCGATCCTGTAAATCCCGTGGCTAAAATAGCTATCCAGGATCATGAATTTATCCTCAGAGTTGGAGAGTGGAGCGACTGGAAAAGGCTTAGCTTCCCCATGATCCCCACACAGAGCATCAGCGGTATCTGCAATTTCTACCTCAAAGAGATCAGGCCAGAATTCAAGCTTTATGTCTCGCCGATCAATATCGATCCTGCCAATCCAGCGATGCCGATATCAACTCCAGACAGCTACGCCAAAGAGCTTGAAAAAGTGTTTGGCTCATTCTACACTAAGGGCCTTCCGGGCGATTTCAAGGCCATGAACAACAACCTTTTGAATGAAGATGAATTCCTCGAACAGGACGATCAAGTCTTGAGAGAACGCATTGCCATGTTCGATTATGAACTTGCACGATTGGATTCCGGTCTATTGTTTTATTATCTCTCCAGCACTGACCAGAGACAACACATGTTCTGGAGTCATCTCGACAAAAACAGCCCCATATACGATCCTGCTCGAGCAGCAAAGTATGAAAACACGATCCGAGATATATATATGGAGACGGATAAAATCCTGGATAAAGCCATGCAAAAGGTAGACAAAGAGACGATCATCATGGTCGTCTCCGACCACGGATTCTCTCCATTCCGATGGTCCTTCAACGCAAACACATGGCTCAAAGAGAACGGCTTCCATACCCTGATAAATCCATGGAAGCAAGGAGAAGACCAGCTCTTCATGAATACAGACTGGTCACGATCAAAGGCCTATGCCTTTGGCTTGAACGGCCTCTACATCAATCAACTGGGAAGAGAAGGAGAAGGTATCGTATCTCCTGGGACAGAAAAAGAGAATCTCGTCCACGAAATTATTCGCAAACTCGAGGAGTATGTCGACCCAAAAACAGGGGAAAGACCAATCCTTAAGGCATTTCTTGCTAAAGATATTTATCAAGGGCCCTATGTCGATCAAGCCCCGGATATCGTCATGGGTTTTAACCGAGGCTACCGGATCTCTTGGTCATCTCCAATGGGAAATTTCCCCAGAGACATCATCGCGGATAACACGGAAAAATGGAGCGGAGATCACTGCGTCGCCCCAGAGCTTGTACCGGGGATATTTTTTGTGAACCGGAAAATAAACGCCAATAATCCAAAATTCCTCGATATCACTCCAACAATTCTTAAAATATTTGGAATAGATAAGCCCGTAGAAATGACGGGAGCATCCGTGATCTGAATAACAGGAGACACACAATGGGAAAAGCAAAGGTTAAGCTGGACAAAGACCTAATGGACAAAGTGAAAAAATACGCAGAGATGTCCGGCTATTCTTCGCCTGAGGAATTCATCACACACTGCCTCGAGAAAGAAATCGCATCCCTCGAGGAATCGGACTCTGAAGAGGAAATCAAGAAAAAACTGAAGGGGCTCGGTTATATTTCTTAAGATGTGAAACAGAAAACATGAAATAAAAAATGTGGACATTTAACCAAGTCTTCGGCAAGATTTTTGACCTGCTTTTTATTCCCTTCCGGGATATGAATCCATGGGTGGGAATGATTATCGTATCCTTCCTCACAGGGCTTCTTATGCTCGTCATATTTCGCTACACGTCCAATCAGGCAGGAATCAAAAAAGCCAAAAACAAGATCAAAGCCCATCTGTTAGAGCTCCGTCTGTACAAGGACAGCCTAGGCCTTTCTCTCAAAGCCCAAGGGAACATACTCCTGGCAAACCTGAAATATATCACTCATTCGTTCAAGCCCATGCTTGTCATGATCGTTCCAGTTATCCTCATCCTGATCCAGATGAACTTCTGGTTTGGCTATGAATCACTGAAACCCGGCGAACAGACATTACTCAAAGTCAAGCTGGAAGAGGGGTACAATCCTCTCCAAACAAACCTAGTCTTGGAGCCGGACCCTGAGATCGTCATCGAGACACCCCCTCTCCGAATAGAAGAGTACGGTGAGGTCAACTGGCGGATATCCTCTAAAAAGAAAGGCATACACCATGTCAATATCATCGTCGCTGGGCAAAAGATCTCCAAGACCATAGCCACAGATACCAAACCTCTGAGCAAGCTTTCTCCAATTAAACACAGGAAGAAGTTTGTGGATGAGCTTTTTTATCCTGTAGAAGCTCCGATCGCGAAGGATCTGCCCGTCAAATCCATTGAAGTCCGCTATCCCGCCAAGCGCCTGAGCCTCTTTGGTTTTAACATCCACTGGCTTATCTCTTATTTTGCCCTTTCCATCATCTTCGGATTTTCTTTCAAGGGCATCTTTAAAGTCGAAATATAATTTGATAAGAAAGGAAAATTGGATGAAGATCGATGAGTTTGTAATGGAGCGTTGGCAGTCTGAATGGGAGCATGCGGTGGATTACAATATTTCCGAAAGCGGGGTCAAATCCCTGACGCTAGAGGAACTTCTGAGTCCTGAAGAACTCGTGAGACTCGCAAAAACCAATTTGGGGTACATCCAGACTGACGGAACTCAAGAACTTAAAGAAACCATCTGCGCCCACTATACCGAAGCCGCACCAGAAAACATCTTGGTGACATCGGGTTCCGCCGAAGCCAATTTCCTCCTGATGTGGAGTCTCATCGAACCCGGAGATGAGGTTATTTTTATGCTCCCGAATTTCATGCAGATCCATGGACTCATGAAAAGCTTCGGGGGCAAAGTGAAAACATTTTTCCTCAAAGAGGATCTGGATTGGAATCCCGATCTGGACGAGCTAAAAACACTCGTGACAAAAAACACAAAACTCATCGTAGTCACCAATCCCAACAACCCGACTGGAGGCCAACTGAGTGAGGAATCAAGGCAGGCCATTCTAGAATTATCCCGATGGGCGGATGCCTGGCTTGTCTCTGATGAAGTTTATCAGGGAGCCGAATACGACGGAATCATCACCCCGAGTTTCTGGGGATCCTACAAAAAAGCCATCGTGACGAACGGCCTCTCCAAAGCCTACGGACTTCCTGGCCTCCGTGTAGGATGGATGGTTGCACCTCCGGACATCGCAAGCACGACATGGTCTTATAAGGATTACACCACGATCACAATAAGCGCATTGAGCGACCGGCTGGCACGGATCGCCCTCTCCCCCGAAAAAAGGAACTCCATACTCGAGAGAACACGACAGATCATAAGAGCAAACTTTTCCATCCTTGAATCATGGATGGACAAACAAGAGGGACTCTTCCAGTGCACACCCCCTAGAGCTGGAGCGATCGCATTCCCCAGATACAATCTCGATATTAATGCAACAGAACTCGCACACAGAATCAGAGAAGAGAAAGGCGTCCTCATCCAACCAGGAGATCAATTCGAGGTCGATTATCACATCCGTTTCGGATTGGGTGAAGATGCCAAATTTTTCATTACAGCCCTGGACCTCGTTGGGGAAGTCCTCGCCGAGCTCAAAGCCTAATTCATCTTTCTGCCTATCTCGTTAAACCAGACGACCTCATCCAACTCTTTCCGCTTTTTTAGCTTTGACGGCTTTTGCTCATAATATCCCATGGAAAGAAGAGAAGTGATCTTGTAGCCTCGGGGAATTTTCAAGACTTTCCTCGCTTTACGGGTGTTAAACCACCCGATCCAGCATGTTCCCAACCCAAGTTCCTCGGCTTGAAGCACGATGTGCTCGCCGGCAATGCCGATATCCAGCAGATGGAAATGGATGTTTTGGATCTGCTTGCCCACCCTATGTGCGATGATATTCAGCCGCGCCAAAATTACGATCAGGACCGGCGCTTTTTTTGCGAATTTTGAGACAGAATATATTCCAGAGAACACCTCATCGCAGAAACGCTGCTTAAGATCCGCATCATCGAGGACCAAGAAACGCCACGGCTGAGCATTGTCTGCAGAGGGTGCCAACCGGGCCGCTTCAAGACACACAAGGATCTTTTCCCTTTCCACAGGCCTTTCAATGTAGCGCCGTATACTCCGGCGTTCCTGCACAAGCTTTTGGAAGGGAGTTCTGTTATTTTTCATGGATTTGGACAATTTCAGCCTTGTTGGCATGTTCCATCCTCCTTTCAATCAGAAAGATCGGACCTTTTTTTTATCACAATTAAGAGTCTTTTGAAAGATTTTATAAGAGTATCTATAGTGCCGACATATTTGAAAAATGCTGAGGCTCTATACGTAAAAAACAATCCCGAATTTTGTCTTGCGCATACTTAGCTTCTTTAATAGTATAGTCAAACAAAGAGGTCGTTCATGAGATCCATCATTAACTTTATAAAAGGTTTTAAGACCACTAAAAAAACAGCACGAATGGTGCTCCTTCTTTTCATTGTTAACTTGGCTTTTGCCATGATCCTGGCCGTGCCGATGTATCACTCCCTTAAAGATTCCTTTGGAGACAGCCTCGTGGGCGAAGGCATGGCTAAAGGTTTTGATATGCTGTGGTGGGAAGAGTACAGAGACCAGAGTGAAGGCCTCGCTAAAACATTCACGCCGTCCATCATCGGGAAAGGAGCCATCCTAAACAATCTCGAGGGTCTCATCCTGATGACTTTTTTTGCACTCCCTCCGGTGATCCTCATATTTGGCCTCATCTACATCATCTTTCGGACATTCCTCGCAGGAGGGATACTCTCTACTTTTAACCTGAATGAATCGAAATTCTCCTTGAAAAAATTCTTCGGAGGTGCCGGGACTCATTTCCCTCATTTTTTTCTTGTGATGCTGGTTTCGTGGTTCATCTTTTATGGGATGCTGGGCTCTCTTTACCGAGGATTTAGTTCCATACGAAACAGCATTGCACAAAATTCATTTTCTGAGGTGACACCCTTTTATCTTGGTCTCGTTTTTAGTGTGATTCTCCTTTTTCTTCTTTTCCTCTTGCAGATGCTCTTCGATTACACGCGTATCCAGATCGTCGTCGAGCAAAAGACAAACATTCTTATTGCCCTTCGGGACGCCTTCAGGTTTATTTCCAAACACCTTGGATCTACTCTGGGGCTGTTCTATCTCCTTGTCCTTGTTAATTTTGGCATCACCCTGATATACTTGCTGCTCAAAAGTTTTATCCCTCAAAGCACGGCTGTGGGTGTTATTTCTGTCTTCCTCATCCAGCAGCTATTCGTGTTTGCCCTCATCTTTATCCGGTGCTGGCTCTATGCCAGTGAACTCGAACTGTATAAATACTGGCAATAGCACACCATCGATCGAAACCATCGTTTGGAAAGTCTGTGTTTACAAAAAATATATTTGCCCTATGTTCGTTTTTCTGATATATTCTCGTAAAGTGAATGGAGGATAACTCCATAATCCAACAAGGAGGAAATCCATGAGGAAAACCACAATATTTAGCTTAGTCTTTTTACTCGCTGTGATCGGCTTCATCGCTTGCGGGAAGAAGTCAGAGGCCCCAAAAGCGGGATCTGCATCGGCAGACGACATGCTCAGTCTCCTTCCCATGAATGCCACAGGAGTGATTCTCGTCAATGTCAACCAGGCCATGGCCATCGAGGCTGCGGATAAAGCAATCAGAGAAAACGATGACTACCAAAAATACTTGGAATTCATCGAAAAAACAGGAGTCGATCCCCAGAAGGACATCTATTATGTCGCAGCAGCACTGACCGCGGGTTTTGGCGAAAAAGA
>JAGLRY010000410.1 GCA_023135995.1 Candidatus Aminicenantota bacterium
AATTGTCGTGCGCGGCATTTTTGTTTACAATAGCAGACCTATGTTGAAGATCATATTCTGGGATTGGACAGGCACACTGGCGGATGAAGCCAGGCTGGATGAAGCGGTCTGTCGCAGCCTAGAAGAAGATATGGCTGCGGAGAGAAATATCCCTCTCACAGAAGCTGAGCGATTGTTCAATAATCACCTGAAGGATATCGAAAATTCCTGGCAGTGGCACGATTATGTTCAACACGGTAAAGATTTTGAGATCGACTGGAAACACAGTCAGGAGATAAACCTGGATAAACTGGTTCTCGTTCCCCATGCAAGAGACATCCTCAAGTACGCCAAAGGCAAGGGATTCCTCAACGTTTTGGTCACAAATGCCGTTAGGGATGTGGTCCTCTTGAGGGCAAAACATGTTGGGCTTACCGATATGTTTGAGGCTGTCATCGCCAGCAGTGATGTCAAAGCCCTCAAAGCAGAGGGCAAGCACTTCGAGTATGGATTGCAGCATCTCGATGGAAATCCCCACAAATCCTATTCGGTGGGTGATAATCCAGTCCAGGATATTCAGCCGGCAAAAAAACTCGGGCTAAAGACGATCTTTTGTGAATTCGGAGAGAAATTGGTCCATTATCATTCCCAGCACATCTCTGATAATCACAGCGAAGTGAGCGATGCGGATTACAATATCAAAAACCTTCTGGATATAAAGAGAATTCTCTGATGGGTGAATATAATTGGATCGAGGCGAGTCATGGCTGAACCGCTCTGTCCTTATTTCAGAAAGTGCGGCGGGTGTGCCTTCCAGGATGTCGACTACAAAATCCAGTTGGAAAACAAGAGGGAAAAGCTGTCCCAAGCTTTGAGGTTTGAAGAAATCCCTGTATTTTCGGGGAGTGACTATTATTACAGACAGAGGATGGACATGGTCTTCCATCCGGGTGGGTTGGGATTCAGGGAGAAGGGTTCATGGCAAAGGATCGTGGATGTGGAAAAATGTGTCATCTCCAATGAAGAGCTGAATTCTCTCATCAGGGAAATAAGGGAATTCTTCCAAGATGTCGATGCCTTTGATCATAAGACACATGTCGGCACCTTCAGGTTTGCAGTGATGAGGACTCCCCCATCGGATTCGGCGGTGTCCATCGTCCTGAATAAAGATTCAGACAAGTTATCTGAAGCAAGAAAGAATATCGAGTCGTATGCGAAAAAGACAAGCGCCCGGAATGTGCTCATGACGTATGTCACACACGATAGCGGCGCGAGCATCTCGGATGAGTATGCAGTCGTTAAGGGTTTGGACATGCTTTGCGAGACCTATCTGGGAAGAACATTCAGGTACCATGTCCAGGGATTTTTTCAGAACAATCACGACATAGCCGAGAAACTTCATGCGTACTGCCATGACCTTCTCAAATCGTATCCGACACAGAAAGCTCACCTTCTTGACCTCTACGGTGGGGTTGGAGCGTTTGGAATAATCAACGCAGGCCTGTTCAAAGACGTTACGATCTTGGAGAATTACGAGCCCGCCATCGAAGCCTGTGAAGGAAACATCAAAGAGAATGAGATCTCAAATGTGAAACCTATCCTGATGGACGCCAAACATCTGAAGATCCTTGAGCTGCCCGAACCTCTTTATGCGATTTTAGACCCACCGAGGAGCGGCATGAATCCAAGGACTCTAAAACGCCTGAACGAGATCAAACCGGAGCTGATCGTATTAATCTCCTGTAATGTGAAACTGTTGAGAAGGGAGCTCCCCTACCTCAGCAATTATAGAATTAAGAGCGCCGCTCTCTTTGACCTCTTCCCCCAAACCCCACACCAGGAAGCCGTCATCGAGTTAGTTCGGAATGAAGCCTAAAAAAGGGGACTGTCACCTTTTTCCAGGGGTGAAGCAAAAAGGCACCTGTCCCCTTTTCTGTGAGATGTAGGGACCGTTTCCCAAACGGTCCGTTCGGGGAGCAGACCCTACAAGAAAAGAGAACCGTCCCCCTTTTTTTTTCAAGGAGGTCGAGAGCTGTAATGGCTAGCTTGTAGAGATGCGGGTGGGAGCGGTGTCCGTTTGTCAGGATCACAAACCCGGTTTTCTTATCCAGGTTGCCAGCGATGAAGGCTGTGTATCCGCTTACGCTCCCGCTGTGCGCGAACAATTTGTCTCCATTCCTCTCTGAGATCCACCACGTGAGTCCATAGCCCGTAGTTTCATTCAACCATCCGCGCGCGATCGGCCCGGCAAATTGATCGTACTGACGCGTCATCACCTCCTGGAAGGTCGCTTCACTGATAAACCGGTGCTCCTTGAACACTCCGCTATTCAGGTTGGCGATCAACCAGTTTGCCTGATTGAGCACAGTTCCATAAACAACACCGGCAGGCCAGACATCGGCCTTCGTACGCCTCGTCGGCACATGATGGCGCGTCTTTTTATCAATGATATAGGGAATGGACAACCTTTCCTCCATATCCGGACGAGGCATAAATGCCGTGTCATCCATCTCCAGGGGATTAAAAATGTGTTCCTGTATATATTTTGCGTAAGGTTCACCCGCAAACTTCTCGATCAGATGGGCAACCAGGGTGTACGCCATGTTCGAATAGATGACTTTTGTCATCGGTGGATGCTGAAGTTTGAGAGAGGACGTAAGATAATCCTTCAACGAGGGAGGAACAGTTGTCCCCCATACAAGATGCGCCCCATAAGCTTCCGGGAGCCCGGACGTGTGTGTCAATAGATGACGAAAGGTCACAGGATTTGCCGGGTCTTCTCCCTTGATCTTAACCTCCTCAAGATAATCATTCACCCTATCATCCAGCTTGAATTTTCCCTGCTCCATCTGCTGAAGAAGCGCATACATCGACATCGTCTTGAAAGTGGAACCTATGAGGTAGACCGTGCTGGTCACGGCGGGAGTTCGTGCCCACAGATTGGAATATCCCGCAGCTCTGGTCCATACGATCTGGTCTCCCGAGACAAGAGCCACAGCAACAGACGGTATCTTCCCCTCAAGCATGATTTTCTGAATTTCGAGGTCCATCTTCTCAGCCAAATTATCGACATCGATAGATTGAGAGAAGAGGTTCGCAGAAGCCAGGAATAATACAAGAAGAGATCCCAACACCGACAATTTTGCGCGTCTTTGATATTTCATACTCGTTTTCTCCTTTCGGCGAAAGGGGTAAATAACCTCTTAGTCTATTCAATCGACCTTCGGATTTCAACTCATTCCATTGAGCACATAATAAAACAAAAGGGGACAGTCCCCTTTTTGCTTCACCCCTGGAAAAAGGGGACTGTCCCTTTTTTGTCCCCTTTCATGGATCGGTTGGACCAAAGAGTTGATTGATTTTTTGCAGCTTTTCTGGCAAAATCTTGGCAAGTTCCGTGGATAAAAAAAAGAGGTCCCTGCTCCAGGTCATCGATAATTTCTCCCAGAAAAAGATCATCGTATGGGGAGACTTCATCCTCGATGAGTATCTCTATGGGACAACCCGACGCATCTCCAGAGAAGCTCCTGTGCTCATCCTCTCCTACAAGCGAAGGGAATTTTCTCTGGGAGGCGGCGGAAACTCACTCCTCAATCTGAAGGCCCTGGGCGCTAATCCCATTGCCGTCGGCGTTCTTGGCCAAGACGAGGCCGGAAGCAGGATCTCCCAGATCTTGAAACAAAACGGCATATCCACCCGGCACCTCATCCGGCATAAAGCGCACTCCACCCCTGTCAAGACACGGATCCTGGCCGGTGAAGAGACTACCCGAAAACAACAGATCCTGCGCATCGATCAAGAGGCAACGGTCCCAGACACTCCGCCACTTAAAGAGAAGATCCTTAAAGCTCTTCTCGATCTTAGAACACAAGCCGATGCCGTTATCATCTCTGATTACGACTATTACACCGTGAAGGAGGACATCTTCCGTCGTATGCTCCCCCGCTTTCAAAAGTCGAACATCCCCATCGCCCTGGATTCTCGTTTTCGGCTGCTCAATTTTCAAGGAGTGACGGTCGTCACACCCAATGAACCGGAAGTGGAAGAAGCGCTGCAGGTGAGGATCAACGACAACGATCAAGTCGTCACACAAGCCGGAAAAACTCTTCTCAAAAAATCAGAGGCAGAGACCATCCTCCTCACTCGAGGATCACAGGGTATGGTCCTCTTCGAGAGGAAAAAATCCCCGTTCCCCATCCCGATTTTCGGCACAACCGACATCGTCGACGTCACAGGAGCGGGAGATACAGTTATCAGCGTCTTCACTCTTGCTCTGGCCTCTGGCGCCTCATATAGAGACGCAGCCAAGCTCGCCAATTATGCCGGTGGTCTTGTCGTCATGAAAAAAGGCACCTCCACCATTACTCCACAGGAACTTATAAAAGCCATCGAATCCGAACATTGAAAAAATTACACGCCCTGACGCATCTTAAAGAGATCATCGCCAGAGAAAAAAAGAAAGGAAAACGTATCGTCCTCGCGAATGGCTGCTTCGACCTCATCCATGTGGGGCACATCAGGTATCTGAAAGAATCAAAGGCTCAAGGAGATGTTCTGGTCGTCGCCCTCAACAGTGATTTCTCCGTCCATAAACTCAAGGGAAAAGGAAGACCCATCTTGAACGAAGAGGAACGAGTGGAGATCATCTCTTCCTTTTATTTTGTCGACTACATCACGGTTTTCGAAGAGGCCAACGTGGAAAATATCCTTCTCACGCTCAAGCCTCATGTTCACGCCAAAGGTTCGGACTATACCAAAGAAACCGTGCCTGAAAGGGAAACGGTCCTGAGTTATGGAGGAGAAATAGCCATCACCGGCGGCCCTAAGGTCAAAAACACATCCGAGATCTCCCGGAAAATCGGCATCAAACCGGAAGGGAACGATTCTCTCTAGATCATCCCATGGACAACATTCTGATCATCCGATTAAGCTCTCTCGGGGATATTATCCATACACTGCCGGCTTTTTCGGCCCTTAGAGAAAAAAAACCAGAGGCGAAGATCGTTTGGATCGTCGAGGAAAACGGCAGAGAGATCCTGGACCTGGTGCCAGGGATAGACCGCATTGTTGTTGCCAAAACGAAAGGATGGAAGGTCACCTCTCTCAAGTCTTGGTCAGAGGTCAAGCGCATCCGAAAAAACATCAGGAACCGGGATCAAACAGCCATCGATTTTCAAGGCCTGGTAAAATCCGGAGTCGTGGCCTATCTCTCTAGGGCAAAGAGGAGGATCGGATTCCATCGCAAAAACCTAAAAGAACCTATAACGTCTATATTTTACACGGACCAGCTTAAGGAGATCTCAGAACAAACTCACGTTATCCAGAAAAACCTCAGCCTCCTCTCTCTTGTCGGGATCGAGGAAGACCAATTCCTTTTTCCTCTGGTGGTCCCCGACGCGTTGCAACGATCGACCTTGAAAATGCTGGAAGCACTGAGCTATAAGGATTCGGAAAAACTGGTCATTCTGAACGTTGGTGCAGCATGGGTGACAAAAAGATGGGATCCGGAGAGATGGGTGGAACTCATCCATCTGCTCAAGACAAACAGAAACGACCTATTCTTTCTCCTCTTATGGGGGAATGAAGAGGAAAAAAGGATAGCCGATAATATTAAAAACGAGACATCTTTCAGCGCGGTTCCCTTTTTGAACATTAAGGACGTCATAGCCCTCATAAAGAGGGCCAACCTGGTTGTCAGCGGAGACACTTTTGCTCTTCAAGCGGCCTGCGCGCTCTCCACCCCTGTCGTGGGAATCTTTGGGCCGACAACCCCAAGTAGGAACGGCCCTTTCAGCCCGAATGACAGAGTGGCCTTTCATGAGATGGAGTGCAGTCACTGCTATCAAAGGAAATGCTCGACAGTAGAGTGCCTGAAAAAAATCACAGCGGAGGAAGTCGGAGGCTTGTGCCTTGAGGTTTTGGAGGGTTGTGCATAGAGGTTCAGGAAAGCGATGAGTGAACTCGGATTCTCAAACATCATCTACAAATGGCGTGTGCGGAGTGGCCTGATCAGCGCCATCCTTTCCCTCATCCTGGCAAAACCCACATTTTACTCCCTGATCGGAGGAGCTGTAATAACAGTACTCGGGCTCGCCATCAGGATCTGGGCGTGTGGTAACTTGAGGAAAGAAAAGGAGCTCACCACATCCGGGCCATACCGATACACTAGAAATCCACTCTACTTCGGCAGTATGATCTTGGGTATCAGCACAGTGGTAGCATGTCAATCATGGGGAGTGCTGGCGATTTTTCTGGCAAATTTCCTGATCATCTATCCGGTTGTGATCCGTGCAGAAAAGGAGAAGATGTCTCAACTCTTTCCGGAAAAATACCGGGAATACAGAAAACACGTGCCGCTGTTCTTCCCCACACTCAAGCCAAATCTTCCTCGAGACCCAGAGCATCGTTTCAGTTGGGAGCGCTACAAGCATAATAGAGAAAATCGGGCCTTCCTAGGTTCCGTCATCTTTTATATCTGTTTAATAACTAAAACGATACTATTCTAACAACCATAAAAATGAAATGGGACAAACAAGATGGCTTTCATATGTCAACGCTATTCATATATGAAATGTAGGGACCGTTCCCCGAACGGACCGTTTGGGAAACGGTCCCTACATCGTTTAAAAGAGGGATCGTTACCATTTTTATGATATATTAGCTTATCTGGAATATATAGCCTGGATTATTCACGAGTTGAGGTTGCCGCAGCGGCGAGGAAGTGGCCCATGAAGCTGCAGTGAACTACCGCGAATGGGCTACAACGAAGCCGATGTGGTAAGATCGGC
>JAGLRY010000411.1 GCA_023135995.1 Candidatus Aminicenantota bacterium
TGGATTATTCACGAGTTGAGTGGTAGGTCGGGTCGGGTGCTGCAGCGGCAAGGAAGTGGCCCATGAAGCTGTAGTGAGCTACCGCGAGCCGACCCAACCTAACCCGGGCTACAACGAAGCCGATGCCGACCCAACCTAACCCGGTGAGATCAGCTCGCCCGAAGGGTAAAAAATGTCGATTATGAATAAGAAGGCCAATGAAAACGGAATTGTCAGAGTGATTTCCCGGAAAAACAGCGTAAACTTCTGATATTAATATATTTATAATAAGGATCGACCTTTTTTATGAATAATTCAGGAGAAATGATTATTGGAGGAGAGTCATGAGAAAAACATTCTCGTTTTTTATTGTTTTTATTTTACTTTTCACACCTGCCCTATTTTCACAGGATCCATATAAACTTCCGCCCAAAGAAGTGGTCGATATCGTCACGGCAGCGCCACCACCACGCGCAACGATGAGTCCTTGTGGAGAATACATTGTGCTTGTCACCTATGAGAGCATGCCATCTATCGCCTACATGTCGCAGCCTCTACTCAGACTGGCGGGTACACGAATAACGCCCCTAAATAACAGCCGGCAGCAGACGATGTTTTACACAAGCATCATCATCAAAAGAATAAAAGATAGCGCGGAGACAACGGTTACACTCCCTGCTGGTGCAAAACTCGGTTTTCCTCGCTGGTCTTTTGATGGAAAATGGATCGCGTTTACCAGATACCTCGAGAATGGCGTTGAGCTCTGGGTAACCGACCGGAATACAGGAAAGGCCAAAGCCCTCACCGGCCCGGTCGTAAATGCTACTGTGAGCTCCGGATTTGCTTGGCTTCCAGACAACCAACATCTCCTCGTCCACACCATCGTAGAGAATCGCGGGGCTCCTCCTGAAAAACCGGCAGTACCCATAGGTCCCAATATCCAGGTAACAGAGGGAAAATTTGCGAAGGTCTGGACCTACCAGGATCTCCTGAAGGATCCCTATGATGAAAAACTCTTCACATATTATACGACCTCACAACTCGTAAAAATTAATGCCCAGACTGGGGACTCTCAGAAGTTTGGAAAACCTGGTATTTATATGAGTCCTGATCCCGCTCCGGATGGAAAACACGTCTTTATCCACAAGATCAAGGAGCCTTACTCTTACAGTGTCCCTTACTTCTATTTCACACATTCAAAAGAAGTGTGGGATATGAAGGGGGAATTGGTTCATTTGGTGGCCGATATTCCCCTGGCCGACGATGTCCCGATGCGCGGCGTTCCTAAGGGGCCGCGAAGCATGGAGTGGCGAGCGCTCCATCCCGCAACTTTGATCTGGGTTGAGGCCCTGGACGAGGGAAATCCCGACAAAGATGTCCCCCACCGGGATAAGGTCATGACCCTTTCCTTTCCCTTCAAAGACGATCCCAAGGAGGTGCTCAAAACTCAATACCGCTATAATGGAATGGCCTGGATGGAAACGCCGGGTGAGGCTTTCCTCACAGAATACGACTGGAAAAGGCGATGGAGGACGACTTACTACATCAACGTAGATGACCTCAACAAAACCCATAAAAAGATCGTAGATCTCAGCATCCATGACAGATACAATGACCCGGGTTACCCTGTCTTCACAGTCACACCAAAGGGTGAATACCTTATTATTAAGGAAAAGGATTGGATTTATCTCGATGGAAGTGGAGCCTCCCCCCAAGGAGACATGCCTTTCCTGGATAAACTCAACCTTAAGACGATGAAAAAAGAAAGAATGTTCCAGTGCAGTGAAAACAGCTACGAAACATTCATCGATTTTGTCGGAAAATCTCGAAAGCAGATCATCACAAGCTATGAATCCAAAACTGAGCCCCCGAATTATTATGTGCACACTCTTAAGAACAAAAAGAGAGAGGTGCTTACAGATTACAAAGACCCGGCTCCCCAGATGGCAGGATTGAAAAAGCAACTCGTCAAATACGAACGAGAGGATGGAGTACAGCTTTCAGGAACGCTCTATCTTCCTCCAGATTATAAGGAAGGAGAAAAACGGCCGCTTGTTGTCTGGGCTTATCCAAGGGAATTCACGGATGCCAAAGTGGCAGGAC
This sequence comes from Candidatus Aminicenantota bacterium, assembly GCA_023135995.1. Taxonomy (GTDB): domain Bacteria; phylum Acidobacteriota; class Aminicenantia; order Aminicenantales; family Aminicenantaceae; genus WTAW01. The sequence goes on from JAGLRY010000411.1 coordinate 2,083, forward strand.
AGGTCCGAGGCTCACCGAACAGATTCACGTTTTTTAGAGGAACATCCCAACTTTTTTTCCTCACTCAAGGATACGTGGTTTTGGATGGGGCTCAAATGCCCATCGTCGGCGATCCTGAAACGATGAACGACACATTTGTCGAGCAGCTCGTTGGAAGCGC
>JAGLRY010000412.1 GCA_023135995.1 Candidatus Aminicenantota bacterium
TCTCCAGCCGGCGAAAGAGAGCTACAATTATTATAGCATAATTGAAAATCCTCACGTAAATTGATATTTTTTCATCATCCCAATAAGAGGGGGAACATTGTGGCGGTAAGATGCCCTAAATGTCAATTTGAGAATCCAGACACTGTTAAGTTCTGTAGTGAATGTAGAACTCAGCTAACCTCAGTTGAGACGCCAGATGAATCCTTCACCAGAACACTAGAAACACCTGTCGAAGTTCTATCCTATGGAACTCTATTTGTAGGAAGATATTGAAGAACTCAATCGCGAAATCGAGATGTCCGGCGAGAAAAAGAAATGAAATCGAGGATATTCTAAAGCAGGATCGCTAATCCTTGGGCGTTTGTGTATTTCTCGATGAAAGCACTCGATGAAAGCCAAGTTGACAATATTTTATCATCGTGATAAACAATCTATATTGAGGGAATAAGCTGGATTTAGAATTATCCAAAAAAATCTTTTGTCATAAAAGAGGAGGATAACTATGCAAAAAAAGAGATTCATTTTGAAGAGTCTCCTTTCGCTTTTCCTGGTTCTGGGATTTCTCATCACTCTGCAAAGTTGCAAGAAAACGACAGAACTCCCATCTCCCCCTGAAACTAATGCAGTTGAAGTCCTTGATAATCTTCACGGAACAGAAATCGCTGATTCTTATCGATGGCTAGAGGATCAGGAAAGTCCAGAGACAAGGGAATGGATTAATGCTCAAAATGCGCATACAGACCTAATTCTGACTCCTTTGCCAGGCCGCGAAGAGTTAAAAGAACTTCTAACAAAGCTTATCAGAATTGATACCTTAGGTATGCCTACGAAGAGAGCAGGCCGCTATTTCTTTCACAAAAGAAATGCTGATCAGGAGCTCTCAGTCATTTATATGAGAGAGGGACTTCGAGGTGATGATCAAGTGCTGATAGATCCGCATCCGATGAGTGAAGATAAAACGACAAGTGTCATGATGTACGATGTCTCTGAAGATGGAACGCTCATGGCTTACGGAGTCCGAGAAGGCGGTGCGGATGAAATCGAGATAAGGCTCTACGACGTTGAGGCCCGAAAAGATCTTCCTTATACTCTTCCAAAAGCACGATACTTCGGCTTTTCTTTTACACCTGATAAAAAGGCCTGTTACTACACGCGTCACACTACCGAAGGTTCACGCGTCTATTACCACGAAATGGAGAAAGATTTTACAAGTGATCAATTAATTTTTGGAGAAGGATATGGACCTGAAATGATCCTTTGGGGTGACATTTCAGAAAACGGTGATTGGCTAGTTATCACCATCATGTATGGTTCTGCGGCGGAGAAAACCGAAATTTACTTGAAAGATCTCACATCAGAAAAACCAATTTTCCCTGTTGTTAAAGATATAAATGCCCGATTCTATGGAGGAATAGCAGATGACACCATGTTTCTACAGACCAACTGGGAGGCACCCAACGGAAGATTGCTTGCCGTGGATTTGAATAGTCCTGCTAAGGAGAATTGGCGGGAAGTGATACCAGAAACCGATGCTGTTATCCAAGGATCCAAGGGAGCTGGTGGCAAAATATTTATCAGTTACCTAAAGGATGTTAATTCCAAAGTGGTTATCTTTGAACAAGATGGAACCAAAATACGTGAAATCTCCTTTCCAACTATCGGAACGGTTAGCAATGTCATCGGCAGATGGAAGAGCAACGAGGCATTTTACCTTTTTACCTCCTTTCATATTCCAACCACAATCTATAGATATGAGGTAGATACTGGAAATCAGGAAGTCTGGAGCAAAATCAATGTTCCTATCGAGAGTGATAAGTATGAGGTGAAGCAAGTTTGGTTTGTTTCAAAAGACAGTACACAAGTTCCAATGTTTATCGTCCATTCTAAAGATATCAAACTGGATGGTTCTAATCCCACCCTTCTTACAGGATATGGTGGATTTAATGCCAGCTATACTCCTTTCTTTTCAGCCTATGGGGTTGCTTGGATTGATAAGGGCGGTGTATACGCAGTCTCGAACCTAAGAGGAGGAGGGGAGTTCGGAGAAGAGTGGCATAAAGCTGGTATGCGGGAGAAAAAACAAAATGTCTTCGATGATTTTATAGCTGCAGCTGAATATCTCATTGAACAAGGTTATACAAGGTCTGAAAAGCTTGCCATCGAAGGTAGCAGCAATGGAGGTTTGCTTGTTGGGGCAGCCATGAATCAGCGTCCTGACCTCTTTGGTGCAGTCGTTTGTACCTATCCTCTCCTTGATATGATCCGATACCACAAATTTCTTCTCGCAAAATTCTGGGTCTCTGAATACGGTTCATCCGAAAACGAAGAGGAGTTCAAATATCTCTATGCCTACTCTCCTTATCACAACGTTAAGAAAGGCACCAAATACCCAGCCATGCTTTTTATCACAGGCGATGCTGACACCCGTGTTGCGCCACTCCATGCACGCAAAATGACAGCACTGATGCAAGCTTCTACAGGTTCGGAGAAACCAATCTTGCTCCGCTATCACTCCACGGCAGGGCATTCAGGTGGGCAGCCTCTGAGTGAACAGATAGAAGATGTCACTGAAGGCATGATTTTTCTCCTTTGGCAGCTTGGAGAAATAAAATAGAAATCTTTAACCTAGATCTATATGGTTATTGGAGAATATGAAGCAGCGATAGATCAGTTGGAGTACTTAATGTCCGTTCCCGCTGGAGACTGGCTATCTGTTCACTCCCTACGACTCGAACCTGCCTAGAATCCTTTGCGTGAGCATCCTAGATTCAAACAACTGCTTGAGAAGTATTCAGACAAGGAAGAATAGTCTTTGGAAGGATGCTAATCCTGGAATAGCTGAGGTGGAGGATGCGAGGGAGATACTGGCGAGGTTGAGATAATTGCTCTGAAGCCCTGGCTTCCATTGAATTATATTAGATACATGACTCTGGATCATGGAATCGG
>JAGLRY010000413.1 GCA_023135995.1 Candidatus Aminicenantota bacterium
TTTTCGATTTCAACTAAGCGGCGCTCAAAAAGTCTCATTGGCGCAGAGAAAGGAAGACCTTCGATTTGGACGATAACATATTCATACAGATCGCCTTTAATCAATTTCCCACTCTCTAAATCTACATAAATGTGTCCCCAGAAATTCGACGTCCCGTCCTGGTAGAAAAGCATTTTAGGGGTCATCTGCATTTTACTGCTCAGTCTCGAATCCGCGTTTATGTATTCGAGGACAGCACATGTTTTTTCATCGGCGAGGCTCAGACCTACAAACATCGTGTCGTAATCGCCATTGGCAAAAGTTGAATCTGTTATCAAAGGAGGAAAATCCCATCCGCCTTCTTGGTGTGCGCCTGGGGTTGACACTCTGTCGCCGATTTTTTTGATTTGACTTATGCTTCCATGCGTTTCAGTTCTTAAAAGCTCGAATTGCGCGTGAGCATCCATGATGTTGACCCAGAATCTCATTCCATCCATTGTTTTTGGAATGTCTGTTGTATCAATTGTCTCGAGAAAATAGATTCCAAAGAGATCAGTCTCATACGTGAAACCTTCGGCAAAAGAAAGAGGTTTCCACTCTGTGATTTCCTTTTTTATCGTAGGGCTGTGTCCTATGCGAACGTCTTTCCAGGTGTATTTTGCGACTAGAGATTCCTGGCTTACTTTCAAGACTTCTCTCTGAAAAGATCCTAAGACTTCGTCCCTGTCTTTCATTGTTCCCAGATGGTTCCCGTGATAATAGATGGTTTTCATTCTGAAGTAGTCAACATCTCCCTCTTGGTCGTTCAGTGAGAGATCGTATTCTTTGGTAAGTTGGGATTGAAAATTCTGACTGTCACACGAAATGATCGAAAATGCAGTAAAAAATAATGCGAAAAACATGAAGTGAATCCAAAACTTTCGTCGATTTTTCATTTTAACTCTCCTTTTTTTTGAATTTCTCTTATCACCTTTTTTGCCCAATGGACAGTGCTCCGGTAGACTTCTATGCCATGCTCAAATGCCCGGGGACCGCCAAAGGACACATTTTTATTCATGAGTTTATACTCTTTCTCAAGGGCCTGGATGTGGGATCCAGTCGCAGAACTGAATTCTTCCAAAAATTTTAGAGTTCTCTCTTTTCCTAGAAGCTCATACATGAAGCTGAAGCGCAGCATCAATTCATCCATACGCCACATAATGTCGTCCAGAGTGACGGATTGAGAGAGGCGCTCCTTGAACGCAGCCATTCCAACAGATGTCAGCGTGTAGACCTTCCTGGGTCGGAGGGTATTTTGTCTTTCGATCTTGCCCTGGATCAGTGCGGCTGCTTCAATCCGCCGTAAAGCGGGATAGATAGCCCCTGGGCTGGAACTGAAGTGCTTCAGCGATGTTGCGGAAAATGCTTTCCTCAGGTCATATCCCGACATGGGTATATAAAATAGCAATCCCATGATGGCCATGGACAGTGGTGAATCGATAGTTCGTTTAGTCATAGTATTTATAAAATAATACGAAACGTACTATTTGTCAAGCAAAAAATTTAATTTATTTTGTTTTGTGCAGTGTATCCTCAGAACCGAGAAACAATGGGATGTCACCTTTTTTATTGACAGATCGTGTTGAAATTGGAAACATATTCCCAGTCACTGCATCATAGAGGAGTCAAGGCATGAAGATAAAACACGAGAAACTTCGTTATGGCTTAGGATCTCTAAGAATTATTGTGAGTTTGCTTTTTTTTCTGGCAGTGTGCCTCCCTGCGGAGAAGCATAGAGGTCATTATCCCGTTTCTGTGTGGTATGCCGGAGGAAAAGCAAGGGCCCCTATGCTCGAGAAAGTCACACCCGAAAAAATCCCACTCTGGAGGAAAGACCTGCAACAGATCAAAGATCTGGGCTTTAACACGGTCCGCTGCTGGGTAGAATGGATGAACAACGAGCCCGTTGAAGGACAATACGACTTCAGTACCCTCGAAACTCTAGTCGATCTTGCCAGCGAAGTTGGCTTAAGAGTGATCGTACAAGTCTACATCGATTCTGCGCCTGATTGGGTGGGTCAAAAGTATCCTGATTCAAAGTTTGTGGCCAGCAATGGACTCCCTGTCGAATCCCAGGCATCTCCGGGATTTTGTTTCGATCATCTCGAAGTGCGAAAGAAGATCTTGAGTTTTTTCACAGAAGCGGCCAAAGTCGTAAAGGATAAACCGGCCTTTTATGGCTGGGACTTATGGAGTGAACCCCACATCATCAACTGGGCTGAGGTTTATCACCTGGGAAACGCGGAATATATGCAGTTCTGTTATTGTCATTCCACCATGGCCCGTTTCCGTGAATGGTTGAAGATAAAGTATAAAACTCTGGATGACCTGAATGGAGCCTGGTATCGCACCTTCCAGAACTGGGAGGAAGTGGAACCCCCTCGTTTTGGGACGATTCTTACCTACACGGATTTTATTGACTGGAAGAATTTTATTGCAGACAAACTGGCCGAAGACCTGGCCATGAAGGCCGATGCCGTGCGAAAGGTGGTCCCCCAGAGTGTTGTTACCAGCCATTCGTCTATACCCGGATTACTCACCAAACCCAACTGGAACGGCACTCCGGACGACCGTAAAATGGCCAACAGCGTCGACTATTATGGAGCATCGATCTATCCCAAGCATGCCTGGACGATTAAGCCTTGGTCGCCTTATTTCCGTGCCTCCGGACATGATTTTACCCGATCTATGACTCTAACGAACGGAGGATTCTACATCGGTGAATTGCAGGCCGGCTATGGCGTTTTTGGCATGAAGGTAAGCGAACCCGTTGTTCCTATGGATATGCGTGATTGGATGTGGACGTCTGTGGCTTACGGTGCCCGAGCAGTCAATATCTATGCCTATTATCCGATGAGTTCCGGATATGAATCCGGAGGATATGGATTAATCGAACTGGACGGGAAGGTGACCGACAGAGCTATTGCAGCCGGTAAAGTCGCCAAGGTGGTCACAAAAAACATGGGTCTTTTCCTCGAGGCTCACCCCCCGAAGGCCAAAGTGGCTGTGCTTTACAATCCTCTGTCCCACATGGTTGGAGGCCAGCAGTCCTTTACGGGAGAGGGACAACCCATCGGATATAACAATCTGAGCGAATCCCTTCAGGGCATACATCGGGCATTTTTTGAGCGGGGAATTCTGGTCGATTTTCTCCATGTCATGGACCTCGTTCCGGAGCGATTGAACGAGTACAGATTGTTGATCGTGCCCTATCCGGTCATGATGTCGAAGGCGAATATCCAGCGGCTCATAGATTTTGTCAAAGAGGGAGGAACGTTAGTGGCCGAAGCGCGCTGTGGCTGGATCGATGAGCGGGGATTTTCGAGTGATGTTTACCCTGGAGGAGGACTGCACGAAGTTTTTGGATGTAGAGAGGACTCTCTTTTGCCTCTCAGGGAAACATCCAAAATAATTATAAAAGCCCCCCACGAATCTCTCCCTTTTCTCAGGCAGGGAGATCATCTGGATGCACTTTTTTTTGAAGAATCTTTTGAACTGATCGATGATAAGAGCGTTGTTCTGGCTGAATTCGAAAACGGAAAGCCGGCGATGGTCTATGCCCCTTATGGAAAAGGAAAGGCGATTATTGTGGGATCTTTCATCGGATCCGCCTACCATCATTTCCAAAATTCGAACAACGCCAAATTTCTTACTGGATTAGCTCAATGGTTGGGCATTTCCAATCCAGTGGAAGCCTCCTCTTTAGAAAAGGAAGTTTTGGTGGAAGCGAGAGTTCTTGAAGGCCAGAAGCATAAGATTTTATTCGGATTCAATCGGGGAGAAAAAAGGACCACTGCGAAATTTGAGGTCGCCGTGATGGGACAGAACTGGACCGCTAAAAATTTGGAATCAGAGAGAGATGTGGCTATCGGCTTTCATGGGGAGCGTGCTGTCCTGGAAAAAACAATGGAGCCTCAGGAAGTCTGGGTTGTTTTGTTGGATCAAAAATGAGTGCGAAGGTGCTTGAAGAACAACAAAGGAAAACATACAGCATCGGCATAGATGTGGGCGGGACAAAGATATCAGCAGCTTTATTCACTCCAGAAGGAAAGATGTCCTCAAGGAACAAGAGCCCTGTAGATACATCAAATCCTGAAGAGACAATTTTTCAGATCATCCAGATTATCAGAGATTTGGAGTCTCATGTTGAAAAGGAAAAGGCGGGTGTCAAAGCCATCGGTATCGCTATTCCAGGAATTGTTTATCAAAGCACAGGACTCGTTTGGGCGCCTAACATTCCGGGATGGGAACACTATCCTTTGAGGGATAATCTTCAGAGAGAAATAACGATACCTATAACGCTGGACAGCGACAGAAGTGCCTATGTCTTGGGCGAACAGTGGTGTGGGATTGC
>JAGLRY010000414.1 GCA_023135995.1 Candidatus Aminicenantota bacterium
AACTGAGGGAAGCTGTAATCCCTTTTTGCATTTTCCCATTCTCTTCTGTGATTCCTTCATGAGGACTGAGTGTGCGCGTTTCTTTGAGCTTCAGCGCAGGAACAAGACAAATCACGCTGAGAATCACTCCGTACACCGTCGGGATTAAGGAAGATGCCATTCTCGATGCTATTCCCCCAATTCCACCCGTCGAATCTGTCAGAGCCATGACAAAAGAGATAAGAGTAACCAAAACACCCACCATCCAAAAATTCCTTGAGGCAGATGACCAAAAAATGAGGGATTTATGGCAATCAGGATGAGATCCGATGGCCCTGCCGGCATCTTTAAATGCGGAGGCAACATCGCGAAAAGTAAAACTCATCAATAGTAGGACCAATCCTCCAATAATTACTAAACCCAGACCATAGAGGTTCATGAAATCCGCAAATCTTCCCGAGAGGACGGCTGCGGCAATCAGAATAGCGAGTATGAGTACCCTACCCAAGACAAGAAAGGGATTCCTTTTTTTATTTTCTGAGGTCATTTTCTACATCCTCCTTTTTTAGTTGAGGCGAAATCGACTCATTCCAGACAAATTGAGCCTCCATGGCCAATTTGTATACGTCATCAGCACCCGTTAGACCGGATGAGAATTTCCTGATGCTCACAGGAAGGTTGGTGTTCATATCGACAGTCATTTCCAGAGTGGCCCTCTCCCCGTTGTTTAAATAAACAAAAGTACGTTTCTGACCTTCATCTTCTTCTCTGTAATGCTGCGGTTTCCACTTTTCATAAATGGCTGTTGCAAGCACAATCGGTGAGAGGAATTCCAAGGCGGGTTTAAATACCGGATCTTTGATATGCTCTAGGCTTTGGTATTTCTGAAAGGCATTGTTGATATGATCAACGACTGTGATATCCGAGCCAGAGATCGACAGGGATTTGCTCGCTGTCTCTCCTTCCTGGACATCCACGCGTGTCATTTCAAGGGAAAGCCAATGAATGGTATAGGACAGATACTGCCCATCCTCAGCAGGAACTTGCATGCGGCATTCCATCGAGGTGGCGTTTTGCACTTGATCAGCAACAGAAACGGATGTGTTCAGAAAGGATAGCGTCTCTGCCATGGCACTGCGGTGGCCGGAAACATGCAGGAAGGCGCCGATTACTATCATAATCAGGGATGAAAAGGCCAGCACTTCCCTTCTGATAGCCCATCTTAGCTGGAAGAAGCGCTTCCAATTACCGCTCGAAGTCAGTTCTGACGCCCGCTCATCCTGTGCAACTCTTTCCCGGAACTGAATGAACTGGGTCTTCATCCGACCTTCTACTTCGGGAGGCAGGTCATCTTTGAGAACATGCTTTAAAAGGTCATCCGTTCTTGAATCATTATTCCTTTTATTAGCCATTTGAAGACTCCTTAAAAGAAGAGGTTTGGAGATGGGAGAGCCACTGCCTCAGGCGTTTACGGCCCCTGGAGACATGAATTCTCACCGTTGTTTCACTGCATCCCATTGTTTGAGCTATAGCCTCATAGGGCTGATTCTGGACGATGCGCATCAAGACGGCGAGGGCCTGGCTCCGTGGAAGGCGGCTAATAGCATTAAGAACCTCAGCCACGGCTTGTTTTTTTTCTAGTTCTAGAGAGGCATTCGTCCTCGATTGGCTTTCGTAAGAGGCCAGATTCGACAAATCCTTCTGCCGCCGTTGACGCGCTCGCTTTCTCAGCGAATCATAAGCACAATTCAGGCAGATTTTCAAGATTAAGGCTTGAGGATTCGGATGCCGATGGATGCGATTGCGCTTCCGCCAGATGATGGCCAGGGCATCCTGCAGAGTGTCCTCAGCCAACTGGTCGTGCCGCACGACACGCCAGATGGTCCGCATCATCCGCGATTCGACAGGAGCAATCAGCCAATCGTAGAGTGATTTCTCATCCGTCATCTGCACACTTACAACATTCCCTGATGTACTAACAGCAATGCCCATATCTCACTCATACTCATAACCGTCTCAAACAGGGAATTTGTTTACATTGTATCCTTTCTCACAAAATGCGGACAGGCATCTTTTTTGTAAACAATCCATCGTGATCGTACGGTTGCTATGATGGATGAACAAAAAACGAACTCAAAATCAAATCAGGAGGTCATAATGAGAAAAACAGTATTCATCCTCACAATTCTATCAATCTTTATCTTTATGTCCGTTCTAGCCGAAGCAACGGATAAGGCCGAAGTCAATGCGAAAATCAAAAAGATTGCATCTTATCTGGACAAGCCAGGAGGTCCCGGATCGGATGGAAAAATCATGCTCACGCTGCTTTTAGAGGCAATTTTAGAAACAGCTCCAGACACAGGTTTTCTTCCAGAATTCACCGAGAACATGGAAAAAGCCAAAGACATCTCCGATTCCACATCTCTGTTCAATCCCGATGGCGCAGTCTACCTTCACAAAGCCTACCGCCTGATTAACGATGGGAAGGACTTTCAGATGCCCAGCTCCATCTCCGAGATTCAAGATGCAGTCAATTATGCAAAAATGGAATTGGCCTCAGCCAGAAAGGACCTAAAGGTCGGCAAAACTGACTCGTGTGTCAAAAGACTCCTCGAGATCGCCGTGATGATCGTAACCCCCATGCATCATTAACTCTACTTTCCTTTTAAGAGTTGTATTAGCGTTTTTAGCGGTAGTGACATTGGTTGGGTTTTTATTGCGCGTATTCGATTTTAGAATTGTTATAAAATTTAGTTTAATTTTGATAATTTTATCGACGGTTCTTTTATTGTTTTTCATTATTCTTGTCAATCCTATCCAATTTTTCATTATTGTATTCCCGATAATATCTTCATATTTTATAGCTTCATTTTTGTTTAAAAAAGTAAATATTATTGACAAGCTGAATATCGTTTTTTTGGTCTTATGCTGTCAGATTATCTTTATTACTGGAGCATTGTCATTAATTAGAGGGATTAACGGAATTAACTATTTGATGGTGCTTCCTCAGGGAACTGTTGTTACTTGATCAAAAATTCCCTCCAAGTTATTATTTTCAATATAGTTAGGAACAACTATATAATTGGGAATATGTATAATGAAGTATAAGCCCGTGAGAGATCGCTGTTGCCAGAACGAAAAATGTCAGAATCATGGCAAATTTTGTCAAAGAAATATCATCGGTCATTCGAAGTATAAAACGAAACAAGGGAGACGGCGGCGTTATCTCTGCAAGATTTGTAAAAAGACTTTCTGTTCAACAAAGGGAACACCATACTATCAACCCCACAAATCTCGCTCGGACTTTGATGAA
>JAGLRY010000415.1 GCA_023135995.1 Candidatus Aminicenantota bacterium
TTTTCTGACCTCGCCGGGAAAACTGCCACCGCCGTTAAACTCGTCCGAAACTGTTTTATGATCCCGCTGGCGTTTATGATCGCTGTGTGGTACACGCGGAACGCATTATCGAGCAAGAAATCCGAGGGAACTCACATCAACGTTGCCAAAGCCTTCCCCTGGTTTCTCTTCGGCTATTTCATCATGGCAGGAATGAACAGTCTGGGGTATTTAACAGCAGAAGGAGTCAAAGCGTTCAACAGTGCAGGAAGATTTCTCATCCTTTTGGGTTTGGCAGGGATAGGACTCAACACTGTCTTTAGTTCATTCAAAACAGTCGGGATAAAGCCTTTAATTGTCGGTTTTATCGGTTCCCTGGTAGTCGCCGGCTGCAGCATTCTTTTGATCACACTTCTCCTGTAGAAAAATACGCACACTTTTCCCCAGGAATTAATTTCGAGTATAAATATAACGTCCTTACGCTTTTCTTCTCACTGCTCGCTGGACGAAATAGTGCCACCGCCGAGAACCACATCCCCATCATAAAAGACTACAGCCTGGCCCGGAGTGATTGCTCTCTGAGGCTTTTCAAATTCCACACGAATTTTCCCAGAATCCAGAGGCACTACGAGAGCTTTGGATTCCTTATGCTTGTAGCGGATCCTGGCTTTGGCCGGAACAGGAGAAACAAACTTATCTCCAGATATCCAATTGATCTGATCAGCAAGCAGATCCTTTTTATAAAGAAAATCATTGGGTCCGACCACAATTTCATTCCTAGGGGTGTTGATCTCAAGAACATAGAGCGGGTGAGGCGCCGCAATCCCCAGGCCTCTGCGCTGTCCCACAGTAAAATGGATGATTCCACTGTGGTGACCCAGGACTTGGCCCTCTATGTTGACAATCGGACCGGAACGGAAAGCTTCGGGTTTTCTTTTCTTAAGAAAATCGACATAATCATTATTCGGAATGAAACAAATTTCCTGGCTTTCAGGCCTCTCTGCCACAGGAAGGCCCCACTCGCGTGCCCTTTTTCTGATCTCTGACTTGGTGAAGAGCCCCACAGGAAATAGGGTGTGAGACAGCTGATCTTGAATCATGGTGTAGAGAAAGTAAGATTGGTCTTTGTCTTTATCCATCCCTTTTTTGAGATAAAAATGTCCCGACTTGGAATCTTGGACGATCCTCGCATGATGTCCAGTCGCAATACAAGAAGCTCCTATCTTTCTGGCCCTCTCCATCAGCACATCGAATTTGATGAACTGGTTGCAGCGGATGCATGGATTGGGTGTGCGCCCTCGAGAATACTCCTCAAGAAAATTGGAGACAACCAGGTCTTCAAAAGAATCCTTGAGATTAAGGACATAGTGTGAGATCCCTAATTTTGAAGCCACTCGGTTGGCATCTTCGATAGCACCCCTACCACAACAACTTTTCAGATCTCTATCCAGACAATACTCTTTAGGCAGCGGGAACAGGTTCATCGTGATCCCGATAACTTCGTAACCTTGTTCTATGAGCAACCCTGCAGCGACAGAGGAATCCACCCCTCCGCTCATTGCCACTACAACTCTTTTTGGATTCATCTTCTTTACCCCATAAGATACCAGATTAGCTTTATCTCCAAAAGCCAAATTATCAACAAGTAATTTTTATCATTGACTTACGACTCCTGCGCTGCTATATAATTTCCTTTTTAAACTGAATTATTCAGCTAAAATAAGGTGCGCTAGATAAAGAGATTTCATCTCCAAATAGAAGAGGATAAATAGCATGTCACACGAAGTATATTTTCACAATATTCTGGAAGGCATAGGCAATACGCCATTGATCAAGCTGAGTCAAACAACAAAAGAGGTCCAAGCAGATATTTTTGCCAAACTCGAATTTTTTAATCCCATGGGGAGTGTGAAGGACCGGATCGCTAAACACATGATCGAAAAAGCTGAGAAAGAAAAGAGGATAAA
>JAGLRY010000416.1 GCA_023135995.1 Candidatus Aminicenantota bacterium
CTTTTTCGAGCAGTCTAAACTGCCAACACGCGAATCGTGCCAGGTCTTCCACCGTTGATGCGAATCCTGCAGCCGGGGCAATGCCGTTAACAAGATAGAACGGAACTTCTTTCCGTTCGCCATCCCGAAGCTTCATACTGTATCCGGTAGCGAGTTTTTTGTCCCTCTGATCTTCAGGGATCTCCGGAGTCGTATCATTGAGCCCCAGAGGATTAAGAATGTGCTCCTTGACATACACATCATAGGCTTGTCCGGATGCGGCTGCTATGACCTCACCCAGCAGAGCCATCCCTAAGTTGGAGTACTGATAAAAGGTGTCTGCCGGATAGAGTTCTTCCTGTCCGGAGAGTCTTTCGATGATCTGTTCCCGTGTAGGAAAGTTGTGCTCGGGGCCAGTCCAGTAGGGATAATCCGCTTCTCTCGGGAGGCCGGATGAGTGAGTGAGTATACCCTGTATGGTGATCTCCGGCGCATCCGGGTACTTATCCTGGATGCTGAACCATGGCAGATGCTTTTTGATCGAATCGTCAAGACGCAGCTTCCCCTGTTCCCAAAGCTGCATGATGGAGATGCTCGTGAAAAGCTTGGATATTGAACAGATGCTGTAGATCGTACCTGGTGTGGCAGGCCTCTTTTTCGAAACATCGGCAAAGCCGAAACCTCGACTCCATATTAATTCTTGATCGTAGACGACTCCTATGGACATGCCAGGAATGTCCTCGTAGGCCAACTGGGCATCCACCCACACTTCGATTATTTTGAGCGCCGTAGCGACCCTTGGATCGTCTGTTATGGATTGAGCGTTTGCCCATCCTGTCAGGCAAAAGGCTATGACCAACAAACCCGTGAATTGTTTCTTCATGTCAAGTCCTCCTATCAGTGCAGTATAAAGAAATTTCTGCTAAGAAAACAAGGTTTTCCAACTAACCTGAATTATTCATAAAATCTGCTGACAAATTTATATTCAAAGAACACTCCATATTCTATTGTCAGCATCTTTTACCTTTCAGGCGAGCTGATCTTACTGCATCTGCTTCGTTATGTCGGGTCTCGCGGTAGTAAACTACAGCTTCACCCTCCATGCCTCGCATCTACAGCAACCTCAACTCGTGAATAATCCAGGCTAAGGGGGACGGTTCTGTTCTTTTAAATGGATTTCAACAAGGGACGAGGAAGATATCGGTCCGTGAATAATCCATCTATTATCCTCACTCACCTGTGTTTGACTTAGGCACTTTGCTGTTGTATAAATGAGCCAACAGGTCAACAACTTAAGATGGGACATAGTGGTTAAAAAGATTATAAAGAGCAAACCCTATTCTTGCCTTAAATAAGCAAAAGGAGGGGGAACGATGAGTAAACTCGAAGTGAGAATCGAAAGACTCGAACCAATGCGCATGGCCAGTGTTCGTGTTGTCAGTGATACTCCAGAGCGTGATGCCTGGGAAAAGATGCGTGAATGGGCCGAGCCTTTAGGTTTGCTCAAAGATATCGAAAAAAATCCTGTCTTTGGTTTCAACAATCCCGGTCCTGCTCTGGACCGTAGGGAGTATGGTTATGAGTTCTGGATTCGCATCGATCCCGACGTCGAACCTGAAGGCGACATCCAGGTTATAAACTTCCCTGGCGGGCTGTATGCTGTCACAAAATGTTCGCTGCTGGGGGATCCCAACATCCTCGAGACATGGAAGTCGCTTTGGGAGTGGGTTCTAGAGAACAAGTATGAACATCGCAGAACACATGAATTAGAGAAACCCCAGAATCCACTCTCTCCCGAGGAAGACTTGATCCTCGACCTTTACTTCCCGATCGAAGAGTGAAATCTTTCTCATATGGGGAGGATCGTTCAGGATGATTCACGTGTTTTGTGCTTTGAGTTCGAACGAGGTTTTGGCCTTCTCCACTCCGTTCAAGATGATGGAAAGGTGATGTATTCCTGGATAGTGCTTTCGAGTTGACATGTCAGCGAGCGAATGTTTTCTGGAAATGGTGGTAGTGCCAGGAGCATAGTCATTCTCAGTGATCTTGAAGACCTTTTTCGAGAGCGATCCTTTGGCTTTGACATAAAAAATTGCGTATTCCAACCGCACCCTACTTTTCTTTTTTAAAGTCAGGTCAAACGAAAAGCGCACATTCTCGCCGATCTTGAGTTTTATTTTCTCAAACTTATAATTTTCCACGCCCATCGAGGATGGATCGCTGTATCCGAATATCATGAGCGCCCGTTTGTCACCGGCTTTAAGCATCGTCCGGCAGGCATGTTTGACGATCTTATCCGTGTTTTTTGACTGTCCGTGCCAATCCTCGCAGATCTTCAATACCACATCGGGATTGTCTTTGGAAATATCGTTCAGATTGTTGGCCACGCTCCGTCTCACGTCTTCCGATTCATCATTTTTCAGTTTCTCCAGAACAGGGAGAATGGGATTTGGATTTTTTTTGAACTTTGGTAATGCCATGGCCCAGGGCAGCCTTGGCCGGCAACCCTCACTGGCGAACCTTCGGACCTTGGGATCCTCATCTTCGGCCCATTCAGTCATGAGAGCCATGACTCTTTGAGGATCTTTGGCGAGGAATGGTCGAATGGCCAATTCTGATGTTGAATATTTTGTGAAATGGTAGAGCGCAGGCAGCGATAGATCCCAATCCTCCATTCCATAGGTGGCCACAAAGTCGGGCAGCGATAGAGCTTCAAAGCCTTTCGCGTGAGGAGCTGCCTCTTTGAGGATGGCAAGTGCCTCTTTGTAAGATTCCGGTAAAGTCTTTTTAAGACACTGTGTTGTGTGCCGCATCTTGTCTTTGAGCTCTTTGTCTGCGAATGTGTCATCGAAGACAAGCCGGATAAACTTTTTTGTGTCAAACTCAGAGTAGAATCGCTGGATGATCTCTGCAAATGTTTTCATGGATGATTGGGTGAAAAACATGTCTTTGAGACGTTCGGCCATGGTCCCTCCTACTGCGCTATCTTATTGTCAGCATCTTTTACTCTACGGGCGAGCTGATCTCACCTGGTTAGGTTGGGTCGGCTTCTGCTTTGTTGCGGCCCGACCTACCACTGCGG
>JAGLRY010000417.1 GCA_023135995.1 Candidatus Aminicenantota bacterium
GTCAAACATGGCCGCAATATTTTCCGCAGGCACGTTGGCCAGGATGTTGTGGACCTGCTGAAAAATAAATCCGCTGCCAGGACTCAAGCTGGCGACCTGTTCGTGCACATGATTCCGCACGAGTTCCGGAGAGGCGTTGGGCAAGATATCTCGTGTGTCACACCCGCCTCCCCAGAAAGTGAGGTCTTTGCCGAATTCCGCCTTCAGTTCAGCCGTATCCATCCCAACACAATTGAACTGAACGGGATTGATGGTATCCAGGCCTGCGTCGATGAGGTCGGGTAGAAGTTCACGAACGCCGCCACAACAATGGAGCATGACTTTGACATCCGAAAGCTCTTTGGCACGTATCCAGAGTGTCTGATGATAGGGTTTGAAATACCGCCGGTACATCTCCGGTGAGATCAGAGGGCCAGTCTGTCCTCCCAGGTCATCACCGAATAGGATGATGTCGATATAGGGGCCCACCGCGCCCAGCCATTTCTCTAAATTCCGGAGATAGATCTCACAAAGCCGTTCGGAAAGGCGCTGAACAGCCTCGGGATGGCGGCTTAAGGCCACGAGATAGTTGTCCATCCGGTAGAGCATCTGGGGAACTTCGAACATGTTGCCGCCGAAGAGTCCGATGATCGCCCGGTCCGTTGAATCTTGCAGCTCTCTAGCGCATCGGGCCATTTCTTCGAGTCCGGATCGATCCAGCGGTAGATGAGCTCCCGGATGGACCACTCCCGTCCAGATTGTACGGTTAAGAATATCCTCCAGGTCGGAAAAGTCATCACCTGTAATTCCTCGCTCCAAAAGTGGAAAATATGTCTGTTCAAAATAGAGCCACCCTTTTTTTTGAATTCCAAACTCGATGCCGTCTGCGGAAAACACGACCCAGTCTTCACCCCGTTTTTCCAGGTTGATGTAATAGGGTATGAGACATGATGTGCCATCGGGGAGAACCCATTCCTTCCAGTCCTTCTCTTCTGTGAGGAATCCTCGGCCCATTTCGATGGTATCCACTCCGAAGCGTCCCAAGACGTCGTCATCCACGATCGCTAGTTGTTGCACCAGGTCATAAACACGGATAGGCCTGGGAGGGAGTCTGAGAAACTGCCGCAGTTTGGGGTAGGCCAGTGCGGATATCCCTGAGGATCGATGTCCTGAAAAGTCTATTGGGATTTTGTCGGGTGATTGATGGTTCAGGGAGGCAAGAACTCTTTCTCGGGAAGTCATCACTTTAATCCTGATTTTTTTCGTTCTCGAGAATATTTTCAAGGTCCATGGGCAAAATAATCGTAAATTCAGTGCCCTTCCCAACTTCGCTTTTAGCTTTTATTTCGCCTCTATGATCCTGAATAATTTGATAACATATTGACAATCCGAGGCCGGCTCCAACTCCTCTTCCTTTTGTTGTAAATCCGGGATCGAATATTTTGGTTAAATTCTGCTTTGGGATACCTATACCACTGTCATTGATCACTATATGAACTTTGTTATTTCTGGCGAAGGTCGTAAGGTCGATTGTCCCCTTTCCTTTTATAGCATGTTTGCTGTTGATCAACAGATTGAGAAAAACTTGGTTTAGCTGGCCGGGATAACATGAGATAGAAGGAATTTTACCGAAATTCTTTGTCACGGTAATGTTGTGTTTTATTTCGTGGTGAATCAACGTCAGGGTATCTTCCAATCCTTCATGGATATCCACAATTTTCAGTTCAGCCTCATCAAGGCGGGCAAAACTTTTGAGTCTTTTGACCAGAGTGGTTACTCGCTCGGTGCCCGATTTGATAACATGATTGGAATCATGAATAATCTTGAATGTAGATTTGAGTTCGGGTAGTTGTTCGTATTCTGTGGGGAATTTTGATTCGAGAACGCCTTGTAAATTCCTCAAGGTTCTTGATAACGTATCATACATACTGCTCACAGCACCTATTGGCGTATTGATCTCATGGGCGATACCTGCGACCAAAGAGCCCAGAGAGGCCATTTTTTCGGATTGCACAAGCTGAGCCTGGGTTTCTTTTAAATCTTGGTTAGTTTTCTCCAAATCATCCATCACTTCTTTCATTTGGGTGATATCGTGAGCGATGCCGATATAGGATAGAACGTTTCCTTTATCATCCTTTAAAGGAGATGCACTCGAGGTATGCCATCTCCATTTCCCATTTTTATGCTTAACACGATATTCGATTCCACTCTGCTTCTGTCCATGAACCATGACTTTTTGGAAAAAATCCGAACAGGCTTCTAGATCATCCGGATGCACAAAAAGGACAAAAGATTTCCCCTGAACTTCAGTAACATCATGGCCAAGGATTTCGGTCCAGTTCGGCGATACATAAGAGAATATTCCCTCTGGCGTCAAAGCATATATGATGTCGTTTGCCTTTTCTACATAACTCCGAAATCGTTCTTCACTCTCTCGCAATGCCAAGTCAACTTTTTTCCCTTCAATATAAACACCGACCATCTCAGCGGCTGTTTGGAGTAACCGGATGTCTTCTTCGTTCCAATCCCGTCGTATTTCCACATCATCATAGCCAATGAAACCATACCATTGTCCAGAAATCCACAGCGGAAGAACAAGGATCGAGAGTATGCCCTGAGGTTCCAGGATAACTTTTTCGCTCTGTGGAAATGACTCAATAAATCCAAGAATTGGCTTACCTTGGGAGAGCGTCTCTTGCCACCGCATAAATCCTTTTTTGTACACCCCATGTTGCAAAATTGGATTATCTAGATTACTTGAAACACCAGGAGTGCAAACTTCATGAGTCAGTCTCAAACAGAGACCATGTTTAGGATCATCGAAGTTTTTAAAAATGTAAACTCTGCTCGTGCCAGACGCTTCGAGCAAATGATTCAGAGCTTCTGTCAAAACATCGCTTTTTGTGTCATCTCCCAGTAAGGCTTGCGAGCATGCGGCAAGTCCGACCTCATATTTTAGCCGGAGTGCAATAGTTTCCTCGGATTTTTTGCGTTCGCTGATGTCGTACAACCACCCGAGGAGGACTTTTTCGCCTCCCATCTCAGTGGCCACTAAGGAAAATATCATCCATACAACCGTACCATCCACTTTTTTGATGCGGGTCTCAAAATCTCGTAGATATCCGTCCCGTTTTAAGCTTTCTACAACAATTTTTCTATCCTCTTTGTTGTAGTAAAAATCTGGAGTATTCATGCCTATCAATTCTTTAGATGTCATTCCGACCAGTTGAGCGAGTTCTTCGTTCACATAAAGGATCTTGCCATCTTTAATGCGGCTTATGATTGTTGGAATAGGTGATGCATTTACAATTGTATGGACCTGTTCATCAGCTTGCTTCAAGAATGAGATATCGGAAAAAATCCATAAATGACCAATTTTATTGCCGTCCTTATCCTGGACACGACAACATGTTGGCGAAAGGATACCAGATTTATGCTTTGTTACCGGGATTCCTCTTTTGTACATTTCGGATATATCGTACTCTCCGCTGCAGTAAGGTGCTTCTTTGCATTCGTCCAAGTAATTCCGGAAGGTGTCGAAATCCTCAATATCACCCTTGATCTTTGCAATAAATTCATCAAAACCAGTGTTAATTATCTCATCAGGCAGAAAACCGAAATAATCGGTAACAGCTCTGTTTGATGCCTTAATTATTCCCTCATTATCCGCCAGTATTATGATACCTGGGTTTGTGTCAATAATAGTCTGCAGCTCGTCTTTATTCTTGGACAGCTCATTAAGCAATTCTTCCATCTCGGCATTTTTATCTTCCAACTTCTGTTGCGTCTCCAGCATTTCGAGATTGGCATTTATCAGCTCTTGAGAATATTCCAGCAACTTCTGTTCAAGTTCCACTTTATGAGTGACGTCTCTGGCGATGCCATCGTTTCTGATGATCTGTCCATTTTCCACTACCATCCTGCGGCTTATTTCATAATGCTTGATCTTTCCTGTCTTGGAAACCATCCGGAACTGAAGCGTTTTGACTTTTGGACCGGTTCCCTTGATCGAGCGCACAAAACTCTCTTTGACCCGTTCCCTGTCATCGGGATGTATTATTTCGAAAACAGACTTGCCGATGAATTCAGAAGGCTTATAACCCAGTGCCAATTCTGCAGACGGACTTATGCTGATAAATTCACCCTTAGGGTCCAAAGAATATATGATATCCGGTACGTTTTCTGCGACCATCTGAAGTGTGTTCTGGGAATCCTGCATTTTTTTTTGGAGCTTTGTCTTTTCGATGATTTGCTCAATTGTGATCGTGATTTGGTTGATTTCTACAGGCTTGAGAACAAAGTAGTTTGCTCCTTTTTTGATGGCTTTTACAGCCAGGGGTACTGTCCCATGGGCCGATAAGATGATAAAAGGAATGTCCGGGTCCTTACGTCGGATATTTTCCAGGACTCCCAGCCCGTCCATTTCTGGCATGTTCAGATCACAAAGAATCACCTCGAATGCCTTACTGTTAAATAGGCGAAGCCCGGTTCGTCCAGAAGTAGCAACAGAAACACTGTGCCCCTTTGAGCGCAAGCCACTGGCTAATGTTTTGCGCTGAATATCGTTATCCTCGATGTATAAAACTCTTACTTTCGCCATAGCAACCCCATTATTTTTTTGTAGTGTATCATGCTCTTTAAAAAATTTTAGTACTTTTCTCTTCCAAAAGCAATTGAACAACTTTTAATGATTTCTCTCTGATTGACCTCATGTACTACCTTTGATATATATGATAGCCAATGTTTTAGGGTCGTGATCCAATAAAAATAAGGTGCGTGTCATATGGACGAAACATTAAGCGAGAATTTTGAAAAACAAGGATTTAACCGAAGACAATTCTTTGAGTATTTTGCCGCTATCGGGATCACTTCGGCTGTGATGCCTGCATGCAGGCCGGGTGAAGTTGAGGAAAAGGGAGAGATCACTGTCGAAACGATCGAAGCCGCGGAAAAGATCGCCGGTCTAAAATTAACGCCCAAAGAGCGGGAAAAGATCGTCAAGCGGCTGAACAGAAATCTCGAGACCTACAGAGGTTTGAGGGAGAAGAAGATCGGTAACAGCATGAATTCTGCGTTGGTCTTTAATCCCATCCCTCCAGGGATGACCTTCCCCACAGAGAGAAAATCCTTCAGACACAGCATAGTGAGAGTGAAAAAACCAGCCAGAATAGAAGACGCTGCATTTTACTCTGTCCTCCAACTGGCCAAATTGATCAAGACCAGGCAGATAACTTCGACCAAATTGACAAAAAT
>JAGLRY010000418.1 GCA_023135995.1 Candidatus Aminicenantota bacterium
GTAGTTCACTACAGCTTCATGGGCTACTGCCTCACCTTTGCAGCGATCTCAGCTCGTGAATAATCCAGGTTGATAAATAATAAAGAGGCAGGTGAGTTTGTTTTTTATTTTGGATTTATGGTATAAATACTCGCAAAAGGAGATATCTATGGAGAGAAAAACACTTTTTATGATTTTTGCACTTGTCTGTTTTTCAAGTATTCTTTTTTCACAGAGTGTGGAGGAGCTGATCGCCCAAGCCGATGACCTGTACAATGAGATGAAGGATATGGAGACCGCAGAAAAAGCTCTTGAGTTCTATCGACAAGCATTGGGTGTTACCGAGGACAAATACGAGCCCTACTGGAAAATAGCGAGGATTCAGTATTATATCGGCGCTCACACTGCAGAAAAAAAGGATAAAAAGATCATTTTTTCCCAGGGAGTGTACCATGCCAAAAAGGCCATGGCGCTGCAGCCAGAAAAGACGGATGGTCATTACTGGCTTGGTGTGAATAATGGGAAATATGGTGAAGTCAAAGGTGTGATGAAAAGCCTGTCACTGGTCAAGCCGATCAAAAAATCCATGTTCAAAATTATTGAGATAGACCGCGGTTATGAAGACGGAGGCGCGGATCGAGTTTTAGGCCGTGTGTTCTTCAAAGTCCCGGGAATAGTGGGGGGCAGTAAAGATAAATCACTCGAACATCTGGAGAAATCCAAAGAGCTGGGGCCTGAAGATCCAATCACACGAGTGTATCTGGCAGAAACATACCTTGCCAAGGATAGAGTGGATGATGCTCGGGCGGAATTGGAGTATGTTTTGAACATGCCGGATGATCCGCGATGGGTTTCAGGAGTGTCGGAAGCTAAAAGAGATGCTCAAGAGCTCCTGAAGAAAAAAGAATTCAGGAAATAATATCCTGTTTCGTAAAACGTTTTTTGTATTCTGGCCCGAAATGTGTTACTCAGAGAATACCTGAGCGGAGAATATCTCGATCATGGCTCCCTTTTTCCATTCGTCCTCAGCCAGACCGGCCTTGAGACATCCATGGTTGAGGTAGGCCTCTAGATCCCAATCCCATTCCACAGGAACCTGGGGCAGAAGGAGGCCTCTGTTTGGTCCTTTGGATAAAATGATTCCGTGTTCGCCGATCTTTATTTCCGAAACATCCTTGACTTTCTGGGGGAGCGTCAGGACTGAGATCTCGATCTTTACTCGAAACAGCTCTTCTTCTTTTATGGATGTAAATCGGAAATCTTGTGTCGCAGCGGCAATGGCACAGTCGATGATAGTTTCGAGGAGGGATTTACGAGGCAAGGGGTAGCCGATACACCCCCTGAGTTCGTTATCCACTTTCAGCGTGACAAAAGCTCCTCTTTTCTCCTGGAGAAGGGGATCATCGGATTTTTCCTTCAGAGATCTGCTCTTATCCAAATAGTGTTTGATCGCTCGTCTCGCCAAGTCCAGAAGAAATGTTTTTTGGTCTCTGGTTAAGGAGTCTTCCATCCTTTCTCCTTATTTAGGATTTAAGACGGATAGGGGAAAGATAGAATCGGTCTTTATAATCTATCCGGAAGGATCGAATATCCAATGTGTCATCGCCTTGGGAATGGATGCTCAAGTAGAGTTTTCCCTGAGTGAGTGGTGCAAGGATTTTTTTAGCCCTTCGCTCGTCAGGATTGAAGGAAAAGAACCCGATCACTCTATCACAGAAGTGTTGATTCAAGGAGAGATACTGTTTCTGAGAGGAAAAAAATCCCTTTTGCGTGGGGAAGATTTGTTCGACAAAAAATCGGTGTCCCCTCAAATGACCCAAGAGCAGACCATCCTGATCTCCTCTCACTATGTTCAGAGCTTCTAAAGAGCTGGATGCTTCCTTAGACAAATACGCGTCCATCTTTCTCCTGAATTATTCATAAAAGCTGTCGATACATGTTATAACTAACACCCATTAATTATAACATAACGATTTAAAATAGGTTAAGGAGTGGGGCGACGATACCCACTCCGAACCAGATCAAAAGAATTCCCGCGATGTTCAGCCAGAAGCCATGTTTCATCATCTGTGGGAGGGGGATCATTCCCGAGCCATAAATGATGGCATTCGGAGGCGTGGCTACGGGGAGCATAAAGGCAAAGCTGCACCCGATTGCACTGCCGAGAACAGGCGGGAGCGGGCTAATACCCGCAGCGTTAGAAACGGCGATGATGATAGGAATGATCATGTTTGCTGAGGCCGTGTTCGAAGTGAGTTCTGTCATGAACACGCTAAAGGCCACAGCGAGCAGAGTGACCAGGGTCAGGCTTGCTGAGCGTCCCCCTAATGAGATGAAGGCGTTGCCGATGGCCTCGGCTAGGCCTGATTCGAACATCTGGAATCCCAAAGACAGCCCTCCTCCAAAGAGAAGGAGGGTCCCCCAATCGATTGTCATGGCCTGTCTTAAAGAGAGTGTAAATTCGCCTTTAGAAAAATTGACCGGCAGAAAGAACAGAAGGCCTGCACCGAAAATCGCAGCAATCGCTTCTGGAAAATGCCCCTGGAGCCAAAGGAAGGGAGGTGCTGTTCTTCCCCAGATAAGCGAAACGATTCCAGGGAGGATCCACAAGAAAACAGTCACAGAGAATGCAAAGAGGACATTCTTTTGCCCCCGGGTGAGTTTGCCTCGTTGTCCTTTATCCTGCAATGTCGAAAGATCGACAGGTTCCTCGGATTTTGCCTCACCCCTGATCTTGAATTTCATGTAGAGAAACAGAAAGAGGTACATGGGGATGAGAACGAGAAATCCCAAAATCATCCATTGGAAAAACGTGATCCGATAATCCGCAAGCCTCTCCAGCATGCCGATGGCGATAAGGTTAGGGGGACTCCCGATCGGAGTCCCTACTCCTCCTATGGAAGCGGCATAGGCCAGTGTTAGAAGGAGAATGACTCCAAAAGACGTGTTTTTCCTGTCTTTTCCATTCGAATGGATCGCATCCAGAACTCCCAGTGCGATTGGATACATCATGGCGGTTGTGGCTGTGTTGCTTATCCACATTGAAAGGAAAAGAGAGGTCAATCCCAGCGCGAAAAGGATGCGTGTTTTTTTGTGCGCAATGGATTTCATAGACAGCACCGAAAATGCCAGTTTTTGGTCAAGCGCATGCACACACATGGCCCGCGCCAGGATGAAGCTGCCGAGAAAGAGCAT
>JAGLRY010000419.1 GCA_023135995.1 Candidatus Aminicenantota bacterium
CCGGAAAGGACAGCCGCATCGACAGGATCACCCGGCCGGAAGACACCCCACCCGTCCCTCCCGGACTTGATTGGCAGCGTTGGTTGGGGCCAGTCGAATACCGGCCCTATCACCCCGAATATTTTCCCTATAACTGGAGAGGTTGGTGGGCTTTTGGCAACGGAGCTTTAGGAGACATGGGCTGTCATAACATCGATGCTGCATTTTGGGCGCTGGATCTGAGATATCCGGAATCCGTAGAGGCGAGCACTGTTGAATTGAATGACGAGACTGCTCCGTTAGCCTCTATCGTTCATTATACTTTTCCCAAACGCGGCGAGCTGCCGCCACTTAAACTGACATGGTATGATGGTGGACTTCAACCTCCTCGGCCCGAAGAACTTGAACCCGAACGGAACATGGGGGAGGATGGACTTCTTTTTGTGGGCGACAAAGGGAAAATACTCGCTGGAGGTTGGAGCGAAAGTCCCCGCATTATTCCAGAACCAAAGATGAGGGCATATCAACGGCCAGCCAAGATTATCCCCCGAGTCGAGGGTCATCGCCGGGATTGGATCAATGCCTGCAAAGGTGGGAAGCCAGCCAGTGCAAATTTTGATTTCGGAGGTCCTTTGACTGAATTGGTCCTGCTTGGTACTGTGGCCATGCGTACGAAAAAGAAGCTCTATTGGGATGGTCCGAACATGAAGGCAACAAACGCCCCTGAAGCGGATGAGTTTATCCGTCCTGAGTATCACAACGGTTGGACTCTTGGATAGAGATACATTTCTGCATTGACTGGATATATTTCTTCATTATACTATTGTCAAAAGAATAGAGCAGAAGGCAGAGATTATACAAAATCGAGGCCGGAATAAAGCCAAAAACAAGGAGGGAAATCTATGTCTCGACCAATCACGTTATTTACCGGACAGTGGGCGGATCTATCTTTAGAAAGACTTGCTGAAAAAGCTAGCTCATGGGGATTTGATGGATTGGAGTTGGCTTGCTGGGGCGATCATTTTGAAGTAGATAAAGCCCTTGAAGATGAGGGGTATGTCAAAGCAAAGCGTGAACTGCTGGAAAAATATGATCTTAAATGTTTTGCCATCAGCAGTCACCTGGTGGGCCAGTGTGTCTGCGATCCCATCGATTTGCGTCACAAGTCCATACTCTCGGAGAAACTCTGGGGAGATGGTGATCCGGAAGGCGTACGCCAACGCTGCGCAGAGGAGATGAAGAGAACGGCAGTTGCTGCCAGGCTGCTTGGTGTGGATACAGTGAATGGATTTACTGGAAGTAGTGTGTGGCACAAACTGTATTTCTTTCCTCCTACCAGTCAGGAAGATATCGATGTTGGGTACAAAGATTTTGCAGATCGTTGGCTGCCCATCCTTGAGGTATTCAAGAAAGAGGAAGTCAAGTTCGGACTGGAAGTCCATCCCACGGAGATCGCCTACGATATTTTTACCGCACAGCGAACCTTAGATTCTATTGGGAATCATCCGAATTTTGGGTTTAACTTCGATCCCAGTCATTTCATCCATCAATTCATAGATCCTGTCAACTTTCTTGAAGAATTCAAGGACCGTATCTTCCACGTCCATGTGAAAGATTCCCGGGTTCAACTCACGGGACACAACAGTATTTTATCCTCTCATCTAGACTTCGGCGATCCCCGGCGTGGGTGGGACTTTGTCTCGCCAGGACGAGGGGACGTTAAATGGGATCCCATCATCAGGGCACTCAACCGTATCGGATATCAGGGGCC
>JAGLRY010000042.1 GCA_023135995.1 Candidatus Aminicenantota bacterium
AGTGTCCCAATTGGTGATTTCGAAAACGAACAGCGGGACAGCAGTGCGGCTCTATTCAAATGTAGGGACCGTTTCCCAAACGGTCCGTTCGGGGAACGGACCCTACATAGAAAGGTACCATACCCGCCTAGAACCCTTCTCACGGTTTTCTCCACCACACAATTAGGACACTTAATAACGAAATGTGATTGAACGATCTGATCGATAGGTGGAGAAAAGTTAAACCGGTGTGATCCGGTCCAAGCCATCCATGTATGGTCGTAAAACCTCAGGGATGAGGACAGAACCATCCTCCTGCTGGTAACTCTCGAGTAAGGCACTTACTGTCCTGCCCAGAGCCACACCCGATCCGTTGAGTGTGTGGACAAACTCAGGTTTGGATTTTGGTTGCCTTCGGAATCGGATGTTTGCTCGTCTGGCCTGAAAGTCCTCGCAGTTGGTGCACGAGGAGATCTCCAGGAATTTCTTCCTGTGAGGCATCCAGAGCTCCAGGTCATAGGTCTTTGCCCCAGCAAACCCCATATCCCCCGTACAGAGAACCACAGCCCTATAGCACAAACCCAGCCTTTTGAGTATCTCTTCCGCATCTGCCGTGATCTTTTCCAACTCCTCGTACGATTTCTCGGGAAGGGTGAAACTTGCCAGTTCGACCTTGTTGAATTGATGTTGACGGATCAATCCTCTGATATCTTTCCCATAAGAACCGGCCTCACTCCTGAAACAGGGTGTATACGCCACAAACCTCTGGGGGAGGATGGACGAATCGAGGATCTCCTCTCTGTACATATTCGTGAGAGGGACCTCAGCGGTGGGAATCAAGTACCAATCATGGCCCCTGATCTTGAAGAGATCGTCCTCAAACTTAGGCAGATTTCCGGTCCCAGTCAGGCTCTCGGCGTTGGCGATAAAAGGCGGGATGACCTCTGTGTATCCTTTCTCTCTCGTGTGGATATCAAGCATAAAATTGATCAACGCCCTTTCCAAAAGCGCCCCGGCACCCAAATAGATGGCGAATCGAGAACCCGCAAGCTTTGAGGCCCGCTCGAAATCGAGAATACCCAGGTCTTTACCAAGCTCCCAGTGTGGTTTCACTGGAAAAGAAAATGCAGGTTTCTCCCCGAAGGTCCGGACCTCCACATTCTTATCCGAAGACAATCCCTCGGGAACAGACTCATGAGGGATATTGGGGATGTTCAAGAGCAGGTTTTGCAACTTGACCTCGATATCCTTGTGCTCATCATCCAGGCTCTTGATCTCATCAGAGATCTTTTTCATTGCCGCTATGATATCGGTGGCGTCCTCCCCTGCTTTTTTCATCTGGCCGATCTGTTTAGAGGTCTTATTCAGCTCGTAACGGAGGTCCTCGATCCGGCGCAGCATGGCCTTCCGCTCTTGGCTGAAGCTCAAGAATTCATCGAGGTCGACGTTCACTCCCCGAAGAGCCATCTTTTGCCTGACAAAATCCGGTTTCTCTTCCACCAACTTGATGCTTAACATGCCGCAGATTATATCATAAAGCTTGTTCATAAAAAAATGTCGATATATAACTTTGCAGTTCAGACACTAGAGAAGCTCGCGGCAGCATTACGACGTATGTTATGAGGAGAAAGGTTTCCAAACAGAGGAGGAGAAGTTTTTGTTTTGATCTTAGGGGATGAGCTTTGAGAGAGAGAGGGAAAATGTTTGATGTAATGAGAGGGGTGCTATGAGAGAATCGCAGGTTAGAGTATTCAATCAGAAAGGGATCTCAGGGGGCTCGAGGATTCTTCATAATTCCATCTAACTCTCGACCCAGGCGCTGGCACTTCTCTGCGATTTTCTTTCGTGCCTCCTCTGAAAGCTGCACCACAAGCCCGACAAGTTCGTATGGGTTAAACAGGCCATAGTAGTTTTGCCAATAGACGATGACATGGTTGTCGGCGGGCAGCAACTGCTGACGGATATGAGGCAGAGGTTTTTTATTGAGAGCCTTTTTCTCTTGACGCAGCAGGTAGAACTGAAGGAGATTGCAGGCCAGCATGATAAAGACCGTTTGGTTGACCACCAGGGAAAAAGCACGAGAGGTAAAGTGAGTCAGGTCGCTAAAACACTTCAGCTGACGATATCTCTCCTCTATGGCTGTTCGTAGGTGGTATTCTTCTCTGATTTGACTGGGATCTCCTCCCTCCTTGGTGTCGATGAGCAGCCACATCTCTTCATGTCCATCCGCATATAATTCCCGATTGGCCACAACGGTCAAAGGAACCTCACAGGAGGACCAGGAGCGAAAATGACCGATGGCCGCCGCTTCGCGTTTCACAACAATGTCCTCGGGGGATGGCGGATTTTTCTCCTTACGTTCCCTGAGCGTTTGCTGTCGTTTTCTCTCCCGCTTGACAACAGCCGCGGGCCGGGGCCGAGCCTCTTTTTTTTGTTCTGCCTTCGGCTCTTCCACATCAACCCAATTGAGATCCGGCAATTGGAAAAGCGCCATGGCGTCTGTATATATATCCATATTACGACGAACAGGAATGAGGATATCAACACCATATTCCTTCTTGCAGGTTGAGATAGCCTTGCCGTCCAAAAAACCGCGGTCAAGAATAAGCCTTTTCATCACGCCTTTACCTACCGTATCAACAAACTCTTCGACCAGCTTGTAGAGCACTGGTGACTCATTATCCTTACCAGAGAGAACTTTTAGTGCCACAAAGAGGAAATAATCCAGCGACCGGTTGGTGTGCAAAAGTGTGACCATCTTATAGCAGCGCCGCCATCGGCAACGGATCTTTTGCTCATCGGTCAGTCCCTCGTATTGCTCCCGGCTCAGAGGATGATCATGCTCATCGA
>JAGLRY010000420.1 GCA_023135995.1 Candidatus Aminicenantota bacterium
CGAGGAACTTTTCTTTAACAAGAATGGGAACAGCAGGCCAGAGAGCCGCGGGCACAAGGGAGAACGATATTCCTAGAATGATGAACGAGAAAACCGGATGGAGAAAAGTCAGCCCAAGGAGCAAGTGCGCGGGCACAAGGAGCAGCGACCCTATGATCATGATTTTCCCCCGGTGTCCGATTTTATCAACAAGAAGTCCCAGGAGAGGAGTAAAGATCATCGAGGCCGCCATGATATAAGAGGTGTACTGCCCGCCCATAGCTGCACTCAGCCCGAATTTTGTCTGGAGGAATCGGGGCGCATGGTTAGTGAAGGGGAAGATGGCCGAGTAGAATGTCATGCAGAGAAAACAGATAAACCAAAAAGCCGAGCTCATCTTCCAAATATCCTTGAAAACGATCTTTTCTTCCGTCCCAGATTCGATCAACTTGTCAACATCTTTATCCATCGCCAGGTAGACGAGGAACATCACAAAGGAGGCAAACATGATAATCGTGCTAGTCCATAATGACCAGCGCCATGTGCCCGTGAAGTTTGCGATCTGGGCCGAAGAGTTAAGAGCGAGTATTGTGCCCAGGCGCATCACCGTGATATTCAGGCCAAAGGCGAAACCCAGTTCTTTGCCCTTGAACCATCGCGATATGACCTTGTTCGAGACAAGGAGCGTTGCCTCGGAGCCGAACCCAAAGACCATTCGGCCGATGAGCATGATTACAAAAGATTTTCCCCCGCCCAACGACGTGATGAGCGATCCCAGCAAGATGAGAAAGACATAAAATATCCCCGCTTTCCTGATCCCCAAACGGTCTAAAAGAAAACCGGCCACGACCAGGAGAAAAAGGAGATTCGGCAAGGCATAAAAAGAAAAGAGAAGTCCGAACCGGGCATTGTCCACGCCCATATCCTGTTGTATAAAATCATTGATCGGGCTTAAGGCATCGTAGATATAATACGATCCAAACATCACCAGGCTGATGATGAGAAGAATCCCCCAGCGCCACCAGTGCTTTTGATTTTCGGAGGATGTGTTAGTCATCTCTTTTCTCCTTTGAAACAGTTTAAAATCTCATTTGAATAGTATCCGACAGCGGTATTTGAGCAGGATGGGATTTTCGGCATTTCTTGCAATATAGTCCATGCTATTTCCAAAGTCAAACGAGCAAATTTTGCTTTTTTTAGGAGAGGAAAGGAAGTATGATGATAAAGAGGTGGCGCATGAGAAAAGTTCTGATAACCGCTTTGATCAAATCCGGGCGTCTCTATTGCGTGCGCGAAAAACAGAACGGGTATAAACAATTCGTGGTAGAGAAACTCATCTGGAAATAACATCATTTTTCAACAAATTCCCGAATTCGCATCTCAAAAAAATAGCCTGTGGAGTTTGACTGCGATGGCTAAACACCTTATAGTTTATATAAGAAAAGGGGAGTCTGATGTTTCCTTTTCCTTTTGACATCGAGCCTTTGACTGTCGAAGCAGGTCTTTTTTATCAGAGAATAGGCAGATTTATTGCAAAGGTTTTTCTTCTATTCAATACAAAAGAATTCAAAGGCCTCGAAAACAAAATACCTAATGGTGCAAACATTATCGTGACCAATCATCCCGCAGCAGTCAAAGAGATGATCGGTCCAGTGAAAGATGTAGCAATCATCTTTTCTGTGTATGATACGCAACCAAACCGCAGACAGTTGAGCTTCCTCGCTAGCGATGAAATTTTTTCAAAAAAGGAATTTGAGGGAACGATTAGCAAACATCTTCACCCGATTTTTCGAATACTATTGAAGCCTGTCATCCAATTATTCGTGACATATGCCATTCCAAGAATTAAGGCCTTAGGCGCTATACCGGTCTATAGTTCTGAGTTCGGAGGAAAGAGAGAAACACGCGAGAGAATCAAAGAATGCCTGCTCGAGGGACGGGCGGTTGTTTTTCTCCAGGCCAATGTTCTGCATCAGAGTGAGATTCATCCTTATTTGAGGAGATTCAGGAAAGGAGCTGCCTTTATTGCGTACGAGCTGTACCGAAAGTACAAAATGAACATCCCGGTTACTCCTATAAGCATTTATGGGACAGAGGGTTTTGTCAGGCCATTCAAGAAGATCCGGGTAAACATCGGAAAAAGCATGTTCATAAAATCATTTTTAAAGGCCAAAAGCCCTGTTCGAAGCTTCACAGATGCGTTGGAAGATAGAGTCAAAGACCTCCTTGAAGAGTCCGCAGGTCTTATACGCTTAGCCCACTCTCAAAAATAGTTGCAGCCGGCATCTAGTCTTTCTTGTGGTAGTTCGGATAGGCCGGACGTTTTGGTTTGGGAACCGGATGTTTGGCCAACTCTTCCGTGACAATAGCGATAGCTTTCTCCAGTTGTGGGTCTTTTCCCTGACGAACGATTGCGGGATCGAGCTCCACTTCCACGTCGGGAAAAACGCCGATGTTCTCCGCGATCCAGTGGCCGTCCGGACTCCAGACTGCAGAACTGGGAGCAGTGACCATCCCTCCATCCATGAGACGGGGAGCTCCAGCGCGGCCAACCAATCCACCCCATGTGCGTTTGCCCACTAGCGGTCCCACTTTTGCTCTCTTGAAATACCAGGGCATGGCGTCGCCACCAGAGCCGGCGAATTCGTTGATCAGCATG
Source organism: Candidatus Aminicenantota bacterium (assembly GCA_023135995.1). GTDB lineage: Bacteria > Acidobacteriota > Aminicenantia > Aminicenantales > Aminicenantaceae > WTAW01. The sequence continues at coordinate 2,639 of JAGLRY010000420.1, forward strand.
ACTTTGGGCCCGAAGATGGCGCCCTGGGGTTGGACCTCGTCGACGCCATCTCGTGTGGCGACAAGACTCATCATTTTGCGCTGGAAACGCTCGATGATATCCGTCGCCAGCGCTCCCCCGGCGTTAAACCGCTCGTCAACGATGACCGCCTCCCGGCCAACCTGCGCATAGAAATAGCGGTTGAAGTAAGTGTATCCGCCAAAAAATGTATCGGGCATATACACGTAAGCCACCTTTCCGTTGGTCACTTTGTCCACATAACGCCGGTTGTCTTCGATCCAGGCAAAATTCCGCAGCCCGGTCTCGCTACTCACCGGAACCACTGTCACTTCTTTTGTATCCTCGAGCCTTGGATTGGGGCTCACCGTGAGCACAACCTGCTTTCCCGTTTTTCCTTCGAAGAATTTATAGATATTGTCTGTGCCACGGACTTCTTGGCCATCTACGGCCAACAGGTATTCGCCCTCTTTCACATTCACACCTGGCTGGGTCAGTGGGGCATTGAGTTGGGGATTCCAGTTTTCCCCATTGTAGATCCGCGCAAAACGGAACCGACCGTTCTCGATCGAATAATCTGCACCCAACAAACCAGTGGAGACGCGGTCAGCCCGGGGCTGGTCGCCGCCAAAGACACTGAGATGCCCCACCGTGACCTCACCCATCATATCGGCGAAGAGATAGTTCAGATCCTGTCTTGAAGCCACAGAATTCACATAGGGAGCATATTTTTTTATGGTCGCTTCCAGATCCAAACCATGGAGGTTGGGATCGTAGAAAAAATCCCTCTGGATACGCCACGCCTCGTTGTACATCTGCCGCCATTCTTTGCGGGGATTCACCTTGATCTGAATATTCTCTGTCTTTAGAGCTTTACCTGATGGCTTTGGTTCTTGCGGTGGAGCGGGGGCATCTGCCGGAGGCATGGGGCGGAGTTTTTCGATTTGCCAGCGTCCATTCTTGCTGTAGAGGTACTTTTTACCGTTTTTAGCCATCTCAAAAGTCCTGACTCCTCTGAGGATCACATCGGCTCTGCGTTCCTTAAGGTCAAAATGGTGCACATTGTTTCCCGCTGAAAAGAACGCTCCAGGAAGAGGGGGCGTGGATTCTACCGCCAATAGCACTCCATCACTCCCCGTCTGAAGGTCGACATAAGAAAGAGCAGGCATCGGTACTGCCAGGATACGCTGAAGAATTCCGTCCAGGTCGATCTGGACTTTGACCTTTTTTTCTGGCTTTTTGCCTTCAGGGGATTTCTTCTCATCCTGATTTTTTGCGTTATTGGTTGTGTCTTTCTCTTTATCCTCTGGTTTTTCCCCGGGTTTCTTTTTCTCTTCGGCCGCCTTTTCCTCATCACTCTCAGGAACAAAAGGGGACGGTTCTGTTTTTGATAAAACAGCAAGATAAATGCTCTGTGTCACACTCCGGAACATGCTGTGGATGTCGGGCTGCAACGAGGCTCCCGAATCGATGCTGGCAGTAAAATAAAGATATTTGCCGTTGGCATCAAACACCGGATTCCTTGCATCACTCATACCGTCTGTGATCTGTGCGCTTTTTCCCTTCTCCAGGGAATACACAAAGACAGCTCCTAAGTAATTAGACAATCGTTTGGTATAAGCAAGCCATTTGGAATCGGGCGACCAGTTGGGAATAAGATTGTACTGTCCCATATAGAACTGGGCCCTGTCCACCTTGACAGGTTTTTTATCAGCGAGGTCGATATAGAAGAGATTCAGATGACAATCTGTGTAGGCGATCTTTTTGCTGTCGGGTGACCAGCGGGGGACATAATAGAAGGAAGGCTGATCATCCAGCACAATTTTAACCACTTCTCCCAATCCTTTCTGGGGACGGATGTGGAGCATGTATTCACCGGATTCATCCGAAAAATAGGCGATGCTCTTTCCGTCGGGAGACCAGGCAGGGTAGCGTTCCATCACACTCGAAGTGTTTGTGAGATTTCTGGTGTCGCCTTTTTCTGCAGGCACAGTGATGATATCCCCTCGTGCTTCAAAAGCAACTCTTACCGCGTTAGGGGAAAGGCTGGCCGAAGACAGGTTGCTCCCCACATTGACAAATCTCTCCCGGACTTCGAGCAGATCACCAGTGATGGTGACAGTTATGGCCTGGGAATTTCCTGAAGCAAGATCATAGAGATGGAGGGAGCCGAATTTCTCATAGACAATGGCATCTTTCCAAGCGCCGGCCGATTTGAGGTCCACTCCTTCATTATCCACTAAGCGGTTCACTTTTTTGGTCTTGATGTCATAAACGTAAAGCGTAACCGGACCATCCCTGTCTGAGAGAAAATACACCTTGTCTCCGATCCACATCGGATTAAAATCGTTGGAATCCGTGCGGGGAACTTTTTCGATGCTGGAATCCTCCAAGTCTGCGATCCATATGGGCGTGGCCGTTCCACCACGATATCGCTTCCAAGCATAAAATGCCCGGCGTATGGGGACATAGGCGATGTGGCTGCCATCCTGTGAATAACTGCCCTCGAATCCCATGGGCAGGGGCAACTTCTTGGGGAAGCCACCTGATCTGTTCACAGTGAATAGCTCACGGAACCTGGAGAAGGCCGTGCGGCCGGATGTGAAGAGGATCTCCTTGCCGTCCGGAATCCAACCCAGCATGATGTCGGCAGAAGGATGCCAGGTCAGCCGGTGCGGCACTCCGCCAGCAGAAGGGACAACGTAGACATCCACATTGCCATCATATTCGCCGGTAAAAGCGATGGTAGAACCATCAGGAGAGAAAACCGGGTTGAATTCCGATCCCTTTCCTGTCGTCAGCCTTTGGGCTGCTCCTCCCTCACGGGAAACACGCCACAGGTCTCCGGCAAAAACAAAGACTACATGAGAGCTGCTGAGCGTTGGCTGTTGCATGAGCAGGGGAGTGTCGCCAGAAGCAGCTGAAAGAGGTATACCAATGAAGAATAGTAAAGTTAAAATGATTACAGAAATCCGATGCATAGAACTCCTCCTAAAGTGCAAATATTTTTCTCAATTATTCGTTTATACGTTTATTGCAAAGGTTAGTTATTGTACAACATTCCTATCAAATTTAGGAGCCTGAATGTTATTTTAAGAGTGTATCTAAGGAGAGATTCCACCGTCTTGTCTAATAAGGAAATACCCGACGATTCCTGAAATGTTAATAGGATGGTCTCCAACGCTTGTGATTTCTACGCTATTAATGAAAACTTTCTCTCCCACTGTTGCCCCTTCTGGGATAAAGGTCAGTTTTCCTGGATCATTGACAGCAATATAGAGAGCATAAGTTTTTGGCAACGGGTTGTCGATAACGATCTTGAACCTAGTCTCAGAAAGCTGTTCCATCCCAGATACACGAATACCATTCCAAGAGATTTGCCCCTCAGCATCGTCGATGGTAAAACTCACCCCGCTATCATTTTCTTCGTTAGAAATATACTCTCCAACTCGTTCATATATGACCTCTACCGGAAAGTCAGTAAATTCTATTCCGAGATTCTCATCTTGGCTGCAGCTTAAGAAACCCAAAGAGATCGACAGCAAAACGGTCAAAATCAGAATGTATTTATTGTGATTTTTCATTTTCCATAACTCCACCATACAATAGTAGCACTGAACAAATTATATTGATATGGAAATCAGCTCAGCTTTTTCATATTTTCCGGCTTGCACAGGTTCTTTTTGCTGTTGGCGACACGTCCGCAATTGAGGCAGACAAACTTTGGCTTCGACACGAGATCGATATATGCAGCAGGATTTTCCTTGAGGATCTTTTTTCCGACGAGTTTGCAAAGGCTCTTTCCCATTGTTCTATTTCCTATAAATACTATATTTATTGTAGTATTTTAACAATAAATCTTGTTTTTTGCAAGTTGACAGAGGGATTTTAAATTGACCCTGTTGTTTTAAGTGTGGTATTTTGATTTGAAAATGATGGCAGGAAGAAATTTTAGCAATCGCAAGAGGTCTTCGTCTCGTACCAAAATCATATTCTTCACCCTTTTGGCAATCTCTGCCCTGATACTCATCGGGCTCGGTTCAGCTCCCCCAGCCAAAGAGAACGACTATTTGATTAAAGAGACTGATTATCCGAAAAAACACATCGATTGGATCGTCACCTATACTGCCGGAGGTGGGTATGATACATATTCCCGAGCTATAGCCAAAATCCTCCCAAAATATCTCCCCAACAGGGTGAATGTCGTGATTAAAAATGTGGCAGGTGCCGGTGGTCGAAGAGGCTCCGCTGTTTTGTATCGTTCCAAGCCGGATGGGTATACGCTTGGCATGCTGAATCCCATTGGTTTGATGACCAGTGATATCGTGAAAAAATCTACGGAGTTTGATATCACTCAGTACACCTACATTGCCACGTGCGTCCGCGGTGTCGCCGGTATTTTTGTAAGGACCGATTCCGAGTTCAATACGATCAAAGATATGCAAAGTGCTGAAAATGTTAAATTCGCAACAAGCGGGCGTGGCTCTGGAACCTGGCTGTGGGGAAAACTGGTCAAGGGGATTTGGGGCGTGCGTGTTCATATGGTTTCCGGTTATTTGGGGACGACCGAATACATCACAGCCTTACTCAGAAAAGATGTGGAAGCGTTTACGATCGGTTTCACGAGCCCACTGATTCCATACTTTAAATCCGGAGAGATCAAACCGCTTTTGATCTTTACAAGGGAATCATGGGACTTGGTGCCTGAAGCCGCCACTCTCAAAGGGACTCCCTTTGGGGAGCTCGAGGACTTTAGTAGCGACCGCGTTATCGCAGGGCCACCAGGCCTGCCGGATGAGATTGCTCTTTTACTAGAGAGATCACTACTGAATGCGCTTAATGATCCTGAACTCCAGGAATGGTCAAAGGCGACCAACAATCCCCTTTATATAAGGAATGCTGAAGAGACCGTGGTCAGCATAAAAAAAACATTGGAGCTTGTGGATAAGTACAAGGATTACTTTAAAGACTGATGATATTATAATTCTGACAAACACAAAATGTTTGAGGCGTTTACAGATGCACTCGGTTATTTAACCGATCCCATCACCATCACTTATATTGTCCTGGGGAATATCACGGGATTGATCTTTGGTGTACTGCCAGGATTGGGAGGAGCGGCCGCGCTGGCGATCCTTCTTCCCCTGACGTATGGGATGGATCCCATGGTGGCCATGTTTTTTCTCGCGGCGATAATGGGAGCCGTGCCCTTTGGAGGATCTATCTCGGCGATTCTGCTGAATACACCGGGGACGGCCGTGAATGCTGCAACCTGCCTCGATGGTCATCCCATGGCTCAAAAGGGCGAGGCGAAAAAAGCTCTTGAGATCGCTGCAACAGCTTCGGGGTTGGGTGCATTGTTCGGTGTTTTTGTCCTGATTTTGGTCCTCCCTGCTGTCCGCTCGGTCATCCTTCTTTTTGGCCCTCCTGAATTTTTTATCCTGTTTTTATTCGGTCTCGCCACTGTGGCACTGGCTTCAATGGGCAGTTTTTTAAAAGGCCTTATCGCCGGTGGGGCGGGCATTCTGTTTTCACTAGTGGGATACAGTATGGTTTTTGGAGACCTGCGCTTCACACTCGGTAGCGAGCATCTCTGGGATGGATTTTCGCTCATCCCTGTAATCGTAGGCATTTTTGCTGTCAGTGAGCTCATCAATTATGCCTTGCGCGGCGGGACTATTGCCCATGGAGAGGCCTCGATCTCAGGGCGGTCATTTGAGGGGGTCAAAGAGGTTTTTCGACAGAAGAAAAACCTCTTGCGCAGCTCGTTTATCGGGACAGTGATCGGGATCATCCCTGGAATTGGAGGTGCGGCCGCCAATTTTGTCGCTTATATCGAGGCCAAAAGACGGTCTAAGCATCCAGAAACCTTCGGCACTGGAAATCCGGAAGGTGTTGTAGCGACAGAATCTGCGAATAATGCAAAGGATGGCGGCGCTCTTTTACCCACGCTCGGTTTGGGTATCCCTGGAAGTGTCCAGATGGCCGTTCTGCTAGGGGCGCTAGTTCTCCACGGACTTACTCCCGGTCCGTTGCTCGTCAAAGATCATCTCGATATTGTCCTGGCTTTGGTTTTAGGGCTTGTTGTGTCAAGCCTCCTGGCCAGTACATTTGGATTGCTGACCGCCCATTCGCTGGCAAAAATAACCAGGATCAATGTCCACTATATCGTCCCAGTGGTTCTGTCTTTTTGCTTCGTGGGCGCATATGCCTTACGAGAGAACATCTGGGATGTTCTCATGGCGCTGGTTTTTGGCTTTTTGGGTTATGGAATGATTCGTTTTGACTACTCGAAGATCTGCTTTGTCATCGGCTTTATTTTGGGAGTTTATGTGGAACGCTCGTTTCATCAATCTCTGATGATGTCTTATGGAAGTTTTAGGATCTTTCTAGAACGCCCCATAACCCTGTTTCTTTTAGTCCTTTTTTTGTTTGTGTTTATTTTTCCCTTTGTAAAGAAAAAAATTGCTGTCAGGAATAATAACTCATGAAGGCAGATCGAGGAAGGTTAGCATTTACGGCTCTTATTCTTCTATTCGTTCTGTTTTTCATTGTGACGTCTTTCAGCTATGAACATGACGCCAGGCTGATCCCTCTTCTGGTGGGATTTTCAACTCTGGTGTTGGTTTTAGCTGTTCTTGTCAATGAGATCCATCCTGTTTCGATCATAGAAAAAATGAATGTCGATTGGACAAAGGACTTAAAAGTTCAAGAATCTTCGCCGAAGAAAAAAGAGAAGGTTGCCGCAAAAAAACTTCTGATTATTATATGTTGGATCTTCGGCTTTTTCCTCTTCATTTTTCTGTTCGGATTCCCCATCAGTATTGCTCTGTTTACATTTGCGTTCTTAAAGATTGAAGGAAAAGTAAGCTGGGCTAAAGCCCTTTTGACAGCAGTGATAGTCTCGGCGGCTGTTTTTGTGATCTTTGAATGGGCGATGGGCTTTGGATTGTTTGAGGGTGTACTATTTGGTGAGATCATCCCCCCCATTTAATTCTATCTTTTTTGCTGTCGTTCGATGTGCATGTGCTGAATTTTTCCAGTGGACGTCGTTTTGGGCGTAGCTCTTTCCACAGTCACCATGTCTGTGTCCCTCCACACAAGAGAGGTCAGTTTTTCGGCACCAGAGCCCGATGCGATCTTTTGCAGGAATGTCTCTTTGACCTTATCCACATCTAGAGACCCAACACGGGGATGAATGACCAGTCGTAATTGTGGCTTTCCGTCGTCACGTTCATCTTCCAATAACTGGTAATCGGTCGGCCCTCCCCCAAACATTTTCGGAAGCTCATCTTCGATCACATGAATGATCTCTGTGTCAAGAAACGCCATACCCCCGCTTGTGAGCTTCTCAAAGCTCCGGACGTACTGTATATGAGTATCCAAGCCCAGGCTTCCCAGAGGGCATCCACATGACCTGTTCTTCAGTAGAGCCTGATCTCCTATAGAAACGTTGAGTAGGATCAGAGGAGACGATAATCGGAGGCATGAAAATAACAGTGCGTGCGGTCTTAAATTAGGTCCGGAATTAAAATCGCCTGGTTGAATAACAGCATGGAGGTTTTTGAGAAGGTGCATATCATCGGCTGCTTCGGGCATTAAACATCCATCTCCTACATGGCCGACTTCCACACAGCCCATAGCTGGCAGGGCATCCACTCCGCTGCGTTTGATAGACTCTAAGCGTGCGGGTGTGGTTGGCTCTCCTGACATGGTGATCTGTGCGCCTTGGAGGTCGATATTGGCGTCGCGTGCATATTGAGCCAAACGTACAGCTGAGCTGGCAAAAGTAAACAGATGAGGAATCCGGCCCTCCTGGAGACAGTTTCTCATCCATTGAATTATTGGAAGAGGATTCTCGAGCGAGACGTATTCGGGGCGAGGAATGGGAATCCCGGCAAGAAATCCGCTCAGTTCCAATACTCGAGAGCTTAAGCGATACCGGAAGCTTAGCTCTTGTGCTCTGGTATCGAGCTGGGAAAACCAGCGTGAAGGGGGTGATCCGGCCCAGGTGAATTTGATAAGACTTGACAGGATAACACCACCAGGTACTGACCAGGTCGCCAATTCGGTCAAGTTGCTTTTTCTGGTACCGTTCTTTCTGGCGATATGTTCTTGGCCAAAGCTTTTTCTAGCGTCCAGATACACCGCTAGAGACAATGTGTTGTCGAGTACAAAATCCAGACTCCTCACGATCTGTGTTCCATGACTTCGGCTCCCGCTGCTCCTTATGGGAACGTGACGTTTGGCAAAAGGGTTCCGGAGCTGTTGGGGGGAGGTAACAAACCTGGTATTTCCCCGGATTATCTCGCAATCTCCGCGGAATTCCTTTGAGGTGAGATACACCCCCTGGCGGAATAAGGTATGGAGTGCATCTTCTAATCCTTCTTTATGTACTAAGTGCTTGAAATCTTCATATTCACAGCCGGCATGATTGAGAAGTTTTAAATAAGGGCTTTCCGGTTGGTCATAGATGCATTTTTTTACGAGTTCAGTAAAATCATCTTCTCGCTGTTCAAGCCGCTGCCGGATAATTTCCCTCGCTTGATCTGGCTGTATAGTTTTTTTCAGGGAGGTGGCCAGTTTTCCGACAAGACGAATTCCCAGGAATCCTTCCTGGAGGAGATTACGAGTTTCTGTGAGTCTCATG
>JAGLRY010000421.1 GCA_023135995.1 Candidatus Aminicenantota bacterium
AAGTAGCGCTTCAACCAGTCCATGCCTTTTCTGTTTGTCACACAGGAACCTTGCCAAAAAATATCCTTACCGCAGCGGGCTGCATCCGCAGCATCCCAGAGCACTTCCTTTTCTGTCAGCTGATACTCCCAATTTCGCACTCTCTGAAGTTTCTCTTCATCCGTCCAGACATGGAAGAGGTTGTGGTAGAAGTTTTTCACGTAGGACTCGTCTGTCAACCGTGGCTTGGGTGCTGCCGTATGAAGAAACTCAGGGTCCTCTTCAAAATAGCGCTCAAAGATGGGCCGCAAGTTCAGGTATTCATACCACCGCGAACGGCGGCAAGTCGTAGCCTCCATGATTTCATTCCCCACGGGCAGAAACACATCACGAACATTGTTGACACCATGCTGGTTTAATTGTGTCCAATCCGGTGTGGAAACTGGCCTTCTGTCGAGCATTGAAGGGTGCAGCTCAACTCGATCCACTGTAACATCCCGTTTCTCTATAGTCTTAACAAAATACTCCATCTGCTCGTTGGCCTTTTCGTACATCTCCTGTGGGAAAGGACCGAAGGATCCAAGCGGATACCCGCCTTCCGGACGATCATACCACCATGCCGGTTCCGGAGCAGGGATATTGGTTCCCTCTGGTTTTCCAACGATCACACGTTTCAGAGGGTCCCATTCATTCCATGAATTCACGATTTTTGCCATTGTGCTCTTCTCCTTTCTCTAAACCTTAATTTTCACAAAACTTGTAAATAATCCATGTGTATTCATATTTTTAAAAAATACTGTTTACACTCTTAACCAGTACCATGTCAAGTGTCATTCCTATCCGTCTTAATTCTTTTCTTTTAGGACGTTAAATCCGTTTATTCTAAGGGAATAATCCTGGTACCGGTCTTCCCATCTAACGCTTCACTCAATTTATTGATAGAGGTGATGATAACCTCTTTATTACAGGTTTTTGCAAATTCTATGGCCGATTGGATCTTTGGTCCCATACTTCCTGGTGGGAAGTGCCCCTCTTTCAGGAATTGTTCAGCATCTTCGATAGACATTACGTCGATATCTTTCTGGTCAGGAGTGTTGAAATTGAGAGCAACTTTTTCCACTTCGGTTAGGATCAAAAAAACGTCCGCATCGATCTCACAAGCCAGAAGACTGGATGCAAGATCTTTATCGATAACGGCTTCGATGCCTTCATAATCACCATTTCGGTTTTTAGCTATGGGAATACCACCTCCACCAATGGCAATAACAATGTGTCCGCGTTTGGCAGAATCTCTGATCATATACCTTTGCACGATCTTTTTTGGGATTGGACTGGGAACTACGCGCCGGTAGCCCCTGCCACTATCTTCGACCATAGACCATTTCTTCTCTTTTTGGAGGATTTGTGCGTGTTCTTTTGTGTAGAAGGGGCCCACGGGTTTTGTGGGATTTTTAAAGGCTGGGTCGTTCTCATCGACTAATACTTGAGTGATAACAGTGACCACAAATCTCTTGTTTCTTGCTCTGCGGAGAGTGTTGAGCAGAGCTTGTTGCAGATAATAGCCTATGCTACCTTCACTTTCTGCTACGCAGACATCGAGTGGACTTTCAGGAACTTTCTCTTTAGCTTCTTCTGAACGGATGAGTATATTTCCCACTTGTGGTCCGTTCCCGTGAGTAATGATCAGATTGTAACCTCTCTCTATCATATTGTAGAGTTGTTTGCTCGTTTCTGCTGCGTTTTTTTCCTGCTCTTCCGTTGTTCCTTTCTCGCCTTTCTTGAGCAGGGCATTTCCTCCTAGAGCAACGACAGCTAATTTTTTTGAAATTTTTTCAACCGGATCCATGAATAGGTCCTGCATATCTCTACCCTGAACTATTCATAAAAAATGTC
>JAGLRY010000422.1 GCA_023135995.1 Candidatus Aminicenantota bacterium
GACCCTACAGTTGAATGGTGGGGAGGCGGGCAGTTGTGAATAAATATGGTCCAAATATTGTATAAAACAATGGAAGATTCGGTCATTTGGAAATTGTACCTAAATTTAATGGATTAATTCCGACAAAATCGAAGAGTTCTGTTAACTTTTCTTACGAATCGTGTTAGAATAACAGAGGAAAAGGTTAATGGACAAACCAAGAAAAAAAGGGCCTATTCAAACATACAAAAACCTGCTTTTCTGGGTGGCTGCAGGGATCATCATCATCGTACTCTGGAGCCTGTTCCAGAATCCAGCAGCCGCAAGTAAGGACGTGCATTTCAGCGAATTTATGGACCAGGTCGAGAGTGACCAGATCGCAGAAGTCACTATCAGCGGGAACCAGATCAAAGGAAAATACGTGGACAACTCCCAGTTCAAGTCGGTCTCCCCCACACAGTTCGACGACCTTGTGAAGATTCTCCGCGAACACAAAGTCAGCATCACTGTCAAAGACACATCCCGCAGCCCCTGGTTCACTTATCTGTTTACCTGGTTTCCGATCATTCTCCTCATCCTGTTCTGGGTGTTTTTCATGCGGCAGATGCAATCCGGGGGAAACAAGGCCATGTCTTTCGGAAAAAGCCGCGCGAAGTTATTCTCCGGCATTCAGAAAAAGGTGAACTTTCAGGACGTGGCCGGAGTGAAGGAAGCCAAAGAAGAACTCCAAGAGATCATTGAATTCCTGAAAGACCCGAAAAGATTCCAGAAACTGGGAGGCCGCATCCCTAAAGGCGTCCTCCTGGTCGGTGCTCCGGGCACGGGAAAAACTCTCCTGGCGAGAGCTGTGGCGGGTGAAGCGGACGTTCCCTTCTTCTCCATCAGCGGGTCTGAATTTGTGGAGATGTTCGTCGGCGTCGGAGCCTCTCGTGTGAGAGACCTCTTTGACCAGGGAAAAAAGCAGGCCCCGTGCTTGATATTTATTGACGAGATCGACGCCGTTGGCCGACAAAGGGGCGCCGGGCTCGGCGGAGGCCACGACGAACGGGAACAAACTCTCAATCAGCTTCTTGTTGAAATGGACGGTTTTGACTCCAATGAGGGAGTTATCCTCATCGCTGCCACTAACAGGCCGGATATTCTGGATACGGCTTTGCTGCGGCCGGGACGGTTCGACCGGAGGATCGTAGTCAACATGCCTGATGTCAAGGGTCGAGAAGAAATATTCAAGGTCCATGTGAAAAATATCCCGTTGGCAAAGGATGTGGACCTCAGTGTTCTTGCCCGGTCAACGCCCGGATTCTCCGGAGCAGACTTGGCTAACCTCGTGAACGAAGCGGCTCTGCTCGGCGCCAGGAACGGACAGGAAAGCGTCATGATGCAGGACCTGGAGAGCGCCAAGGACAAAGTCCTGATGGGTGTCGAGCGTAAAAGCATGATTATCAGCGACGAGGAAAAGAAGAGCACAGCTTACCACGAGGCCGGACACGCCCTGGTTACGTCTCTGATCCCCGAAGCCGATCCCATCCACAAAGTCACCATCATCCCGCGCGGGATGGCACTGGGTTTGACACAACAGCTTCCGCTCGATGATCGTTACACCTTATCGAAAGTTTACCTTGAATCGCAGCTCTCTGTTCTGATGGCAGGACGAGTGGCAGAGAACATTTTTCTCAACAAATCCACCACCGGTGCAGCCAACGATTTTGAGAAGGCGACAGATATCGCCCGAAAGATGGTCTGTCAGTACGGGATGTCCAACTTAGGGCCTCTGGCATTCGGCGAGAGGGACGACCTGATTTTTCTGGGTAAAGAACTGGCCATGCATAAGAATTTCAGCGAAAAAACAGCGGAACTCATCGATGATGAAGTCAGAAAGATCGTCACTCGAAACTTCGACCGGGCCAAAGACCTCGTCGAAAACAACAAGGATAAATTAGTAAAAATCGCCGAGGCTCTTCTCGAAAAAGAGGTTCTCGACTCGGATGAGATCGAAGCCATCGTGCATGGCAAAAAACTGAAAAAGAAGGTCCCTAAGAAGAAAGAGCCCAAACCCAAGGAGTCCAAGAAGGATTCCAAAAAAGCGAAAGCTCCAACCAAAGTGGAACCGGTTCAAGCATAAAAGTGAGGAAAGAGTACATTCTCCAGGTTAACGGCAATACTCACATTTTGGGCCGTCGAACCTGGATCATGGGAATCCTCAATGTCACTCCTGATTCGTTCTCAGACGGAGGTCTATATCTCCAAAAAGATAAGGCCATCGAACACGGATTGCGGATGATCTCTGAAGGCGCTAATATTATCGATGTGGGGGGTGAAAGCACACGTCCCGGCTCAGATCCTATTCCAGCGGACGAAGAACTCAGGCGAATTTTACCCGTGATATCAGGTTTGAGGAAGCACACAAAAAACCTGATCTCCGTGGATACATCCAAATCGAAAGTGGCTGTTGCTGCTATCGCAGAAGGAGCCGATATCATCAATGATATTTCCGCTCTCAGAAATGATCCGAAGATGCTTACGGTTGCCGCTCAAACGGACGCTCCTGTTATCCTCATGCACATGAAGGGCTCTCCCAAGACAATGCAGCGCGATCCCCGCTACGAAAA
>JAGLRY010000423.1 GCA_023135995.1 Candidatus Aminicenantota bacterium
AGCCTACCGTTCCAAAACAACACCAATTTTGGCCTGGGGCCCCACAATCGAACCCAGAATGTAATAAACATTCAACCGGTAGCCCCATTTAAGCTGAGTAAAAAATGGAACCTTATCACACGCACTATTGCTCCAGTGATTTCTCAGCCGGACTTAACCGCTGAAAGCGGCAGCACCTTCGGCCTGGGGGACATCAATGCGACTCTTTTCTTGTCACCGGCTGAGCCCAGTAAGGTGATCTGGGGAGCTGGTCCGGTAATTCTACTGCCCACCGCCACTAACGACGTGTTAGGTACTGGAAAATGGGGACTTGGGCCGTCTGCCGTTCTCCTAACCATGAAGGGTCCATGGGTCGTAGGTGTGCTGATTAATAATATATGGTCGATCGGAGGAGATAGCGAACGGTCCGATATGAATCAGATGTTGTTCCAATATTTCATAACCTATAATCTCCCAAATGGTGTGTATCTTACTTCGGCTCCAATAATCACCGCGAATTGGAAGGCTGAATCCAGCAATAGATGGACTATTCCCTTCGGTATCGGTGCCGGCAAAATCTTCCGGATCGGCAAACAGCCTATGAATGCTTCAGCAAATATATACTACAACGTAGAATCCCCAGAATATGGGGCAAACTGGACTCTGAGGCTGCAACTGCAGTTGCTTTTTCCGAAGAAATAATCATGAGATCTATTGATTGATCAGAAGCTCGACGGGCCAGGGCTTGCCTTGAGTGAAACAACGACCGACTGTAATTCTCCGGACTTCCTTTTTGGATATTTTGCATTCATATGGTCCCAAAATGGTCCCAAGTTACTTAAGTAGCCTCTCAGGATTGATTTAGTCGACGTAAGGCACCTAAAATCCCTCGTAGGTTATCCTACGTGCCGGTTCGAGTCCGGCCCTCGGCCCCATTATCTGATGAGGATATGGCAGCCATAAAAGCACTCGGTCCTGCCATGAAAAAACCACTCATATCCGTAATTATTGTGATAGAATATCCAGATTGGACTCACAAAAGAGAATGAAATATGTCAAACATCAGAAACTTCAGCATAATCGCCCACATCGACCATGGAAAATCCACTCTTGCAGACCGGCTCATCCAAGCCTCCGGATTGGTTTCTAAAAGGGAGTTCAGGGATCAGATACTCGATACCATGGATTTGGAGAGAGAGCGTGGGATCACCATAAAAAGCCAGACCATAACCCTGCCTTATAAAGATAAGGAAAGCAAGGAATATTCACTCAATCTGATCGACACCCCGGGCCATGTGGATTTTTCCTATGAAGTTTCCCGTGCCTTGGCAGCCTGCGAAGGAGTGCTTTTGGTTGTGGATGCCTCCCAGGGTGTGGAAGCCCAGACCGTGGCCAATCTTTTTATTGCTATGGAGCACGACCTTGCTATCATTCCCGTCATAAACAAAATAGACCTGATATCTGCGGATATAGACCGTACCAAACAACAAATCGAGAATGAACTGGGGCTTGATTCGGAAATGGCGATCCTGTGCTCTGCCAAAGAGGGGACCGGGATTTCCGATATTTTTGACGCCATCGTCAGACACATCCCCCCTCCCCAAGGCAGCTCTGACGCGCCATTAAAAGCCCTTATTTTTGACGCCCATTATGATTCCTATCGGGGAGCGATCATCGCCTGCCGCATCTTTGACGGATGTGTCAAACACGGGGAGATGATCCGGTTTTTATCCAATAGTGTTGTCCACAAAGTGGAAGATGTCGGGCTCTTTCAACTCGATAGAAAATCAAAAGACAGCCTTTGTGCCGGCGAAGTCGGATACATTATAGCCGGGATAAAAAAACTCGGAGAAACACGGATTGGGGACACCATCACACTGAATTCAAATTCCACAACAGAATCCCTTGCCGGATTTAAGGAATCCAAGCCCGTGGTCTTTTCTTCTATTTATCCCATGGCCACAGATGAATACCAGTCTCTTCG
>JAGLRY010000424.1 GCA_023135995.1 Candidatus Aminicenantota bacterium
TGATGTAGGGTCCACTCCCCGAGTGGACCGATAAAGATGTAGAGGAGAAATAAAGATGAAGATCGATTTTAATCAGATAAATGACATCTTTCGCTCTGCAGAAAAGGAGGGCCGGAATTTCCTCCTGGAGCACGAGGTCTACAAAATCCTTGATGTTGCAGGGATAAAGACGCCCCAGTGTGTTTTTGTGCGAAAGGGAGAGCAAATAAAACCGGAGGATCTTCAAATGTTCGATGGAGAATCCCTCGTCCTGAAGATCATCGCCCCCATTATCGTGCACAAGACGGATGTGGACGGGATCCAGTTTGTCAAGAACGATGCCGCAGAAGTCACACAGGCTTGTGAGACAATGCTGAAAACTGTGCCCCTCAAGTTTCATGAATGGATCAAGAATTTCCCTGAATCCGGTAAAAAAAAGTCCTGGTCGCTCCAGGAGATCGAACAGCAAATTCTAGGATTCCTGGTGTGTGAAAAAGTTGAGTATGACAAGACCGGTTTCGGGACCGAACTCCTGATGGGGCTGAGGAATTCCCGAGACTTCGGGCCCGTCGCCACAATGGGTGTGGGCGGCGTGGAGATCGAGTATCTGAGTGAGAGGATCAAAGAGGGGAAAGCCGTTTCCATAGGATCTCCACATATCCTCTACAAAGAAGATATCCACCGCATCCTCGAACCTCTTGCCATTTATGACAAACTCGTCGGGAATGTGCGGGGGAGTGAGGCCCTGATATCCGAAGACGAATTGGTGGAAACTTACTACCGGTTCCTCAAACTGGGTGCGTATTTCTCACCTTACAAGCTAGATCATCCCTTTGTGATCGAAGAAGCCGAAGTCAATCCGTTTGTTGTCCAAGATCGGAAGTTGATCGCCCTGGATGGTATGTGCCGGTTTTCGAGGAACCAGGCTGTGCCTCGTACGCAGCGCTACGAGAACCTGAAATTCCTGTTAAAGCCGAAGACCATGGGGATCATCGGCGTTTCAGAAAAGATGAACGTGGGACATATCATTTTGAACAACATTCTCAAAGGAGGGTTTTCCAATTGGAATGTGCATGTGGTCAAGCCTGACGTCGAAGAGATCGAAGGGTGCCCCTGTGTCCCAACAATCGCTGACCTTCCCAAGCCGGTCGACCTGTTTGTCATTGCTGTTTCCGCGGATCAGACATATGACGTCATCAAGGAGCTTATCGCGCACGAAAAAGCTCGGTCGGCGATCATCATTGCCGGAGGCATCGGCGAAAAGAAAGGGACAAAAGATTTGGAGGAAGAGATCAAAAAGCTCCTCAGGAAGGGTATCCGGGAGAAAAAACTCACTCCGGTCGTAAACGGGGGCAATTGTCTGGGCATTTACTCCAAACCGGGCAAGTACGACACCACATTCGTGCCCGATTACAAACTGCCACGAACGACGGGCCGGAAAACCAACCTCGTTTACCTGAGCCAGAGCGGAGCGTTCATGATCTCACGGATGAGCAAGCTTCCGAATATCGAGCCACTCTACGCCGTATCGATTGGCAATCAGATCGACCTCACAGTGTCCGACTATCTACACTATTTCAAGGATGATGACGAGGCCAAGGTGTTCGGCGTGTATATGGAGGGCTTTATGCCTGCGGATGGCCTTGCCTGCGCCCAAGCGGCCCGCCAGATCGTCACACAAGAAGGGAAAATGATCGTCATCTACAAGGCAGGACGCACTCCCGAGGGAAGAGACGCCACGGCCAGTCATACAGCGTCAGTGGCTGGAGACTACAGCGTTTCCAAGGCCATCCTGGAAGAGGCTGGCGCCATTGTCGCAGACAGCATCTTTGATTTTGAGAACTACGTGAAAAATCTTTCCTTTTTGGCACACAAAGAGATCCACGGGAACCGGATCGCCATTATCAGCAATGCCGGGTTTGAGTGCGTGACCATGGCCGACAACCTCAAAAATGACCAGGAGTTTCTACTGGCAAAGCTCGCTCCTAAGACAGAGAAGAGGATCTCTCAGATTTTGGAGACGCAAGGGATCACCCGGCTCCAGGATGTTCACAACCCTTTAGATACGACACCTGTGGCCAATGACGCCGTGTTTGCGGATTGTGTGCTGGCCATGCTGGAGGATGAGAATGTGGACTGTGCCATCGTTTCGCCCGTGCCTATGACTCCCTCCATGCAGACGCTTGTGCCCGGACGGTTTCACGAGGAGAACGTCTATCATCCCAACAGCATATCCATGCGTCTCATCGATATCTTCCACAAAACGGACAAACCTTTTGTCGTGAACCTCGATGCAGGCGATATCTTTAAGCCTATGGTCGATTGTTTAGAACAGGCGGGTGTGCCGACATTCCGTCGCGCGGATGTTGCCGTGAAATTCCTGAGGAAATACATCAACAACCGTCTCAAGATCCGCGCACTGTACGAGCACAAAACAGACTAAGAAATATGGTATAATTCCGTTTTAGCTGAAAGGAAACTATCGAATGACTATGATGAACAGGGAAAACTTAGAAGAACTTTTTCGTAAGCACGAATACACTGATTTCAAATGGATCGATCCTAAAGAATTTGTCGTTGCCCAGTGGGTGAGGATGAAGTGCATGTTTGGCTGTGATGAATACGGGAGGACAGCCACATGTCCACCGAATGTACCATCTGTGTCTGAGTGTGAACGATTCTTTCGCGATTATAAAGATGCTGTCATTTTCCATTTTGAAAAAAGGGTGGATAAACCCGAAGATCGCTGGGATTGGACACGAGAGCTCAATCGAAAACTTCTGGAGCTCGAAAGGGAGGTCTTTTGTTCCGGCTATGAGAAGGCCTTTCTGCTGTTTTTGGACAGCTGTAATCTTTGTGATGGCTGTCCGGGAGTGAGATCAAAATGTAAAGAGCCCGAGCAGGCCCGACCCACACCCGAGTCGTTGGCCATGGATGTCTTCACAACTGTCCGCAAAGTAGGGTATTCGATCGATGTGCTCTCTGATTATGACCAAAAGATGAACCGGTATGCGTTTCTCTTGATCGAATAAATGTTTTGCAAAATGTAGGGACCGTTCCCCGAAC
>JAGLRY010000425.1 GCA_023135995.1 Candidatus Aminicenantota bacterium
TTATAAGCGTTGCCCAGGGAGCCCACATATTGCGCGTACATGAGGTGGCTCCAATCAAAAGAGCGATCCTTGTGGCAGAAACCATTTTAGATGACATGTGGGGAACAGCTTTGTTCGCACACGAAGGGGAGTGCAAGAGAAGTCATGTTAACTAACATCATCAATGCGCTTCAACGCTTCACGCTCGGTGACTTCTTGGATATTCTTCTCATCACGCTCATCCTCTATTCCTTCTTCCGGCTGATCAAGGACACAAAAGCCTATCAGATGGCCATCGGGATCGCTATTGTCGGCCTTCTCTTCTTTATCACACGCTGGGGAAAACTGACTGCTTCCCACTGGCTTATCCAGAATTTCATCAATTACTCCATCATTGCGATCATTGTCCTCTTTCAGGGAGAGATCCGGCGATTCCTGACTACGATCGGATCCCAATCTTTTCGAAAGCCCTCTTCCATAAAGGCTTTCCAAGATAGGCTGGAAGATCTCTTCCTTGCAGTGGATTATCTCTCTACAAAAAAAATCGGCGCTCTGATCGCCATAGAGAAAGATATCTCGTTGAAGAGTTATGCCGATCGGGGGACACAAGTCGACGCAGTGCTCTCGAAAGACCTGGTGGTCAGCATCTTCTTCCCTCGTTCTCCTCTGCACGATGGGGCTGTCATTATCCGCGGGAATACGATCCTGTCTGCAGGGGCGCTTCTCCCCTTGCCGGCGGTCCACAACTTGGGCGAAGAATTCCAGACGCGGACAAGACACCTTGCAGCGCTCGGACTCTCTCAGGAAACAGATGCCGCAGTCATCGTGGTCTCCGAAGAAGCCGGGACAGTGTCGCTGGCCATCAGGGGAAAATTAAAACGAGGCTTGAGCAAAGACCAGCTCAAAGAAGACTTGATAAAATATTTCAGATAATGATTATAAAACTTCTACGAAACTTGTTCTTGAGGAATTG
Organism: Candidatus Aminicenantota bacterium; assembly: GCA_023135995.1. GTDB lineage: Bacteria > Acidobacteriota > Aminicenantia > Aminicenantales > Aminicenantaceae > WTAW01. Next base: position 953 of record JAGLRY010000425.1, read on the forward strand.
GGGTCTCAAACTGTTCTCTTTCATCATGGCTCTTCTCCTATGGTTAACTCTTATCCCTGAGGAAAAAATGTACACAGAAAAGACCGTGACAATACCTCTTGAGCTTTACAACATCCCTCCCAACATGGAGCTGGTGGAGAAAGTCCAGCCAAGCCTCAACGTGACCATCAGAGCATCTAACCGTCTCATTCCCCAAGTGTCAGCAGCCAATGTCCATGCGGTATTGGACCTTTCCAAAGCCAGCGTCGACCAAAAGCAATATCCCCTGAACAGGAACATGGTCAGTATTCCTGCAGGTGCGGAGATCAAAGAGATCTATCCCATGCAAGTCAACATTGAACTCGAGCGGGCCAAGGAAATCGTTATGCCCGTCGAAGCAAACATCATAGGAGAGCTTCAGGAGGGTTTTCTCCTGAAAAGAGTCGAAGTGATCCCCGTGGAAGTCCTGGTCAGGGGGCCGGAGAGCAAGGTGCTGGATACGGCCAAGGTCCGAACGACTCCCGTAGACATTTCTCTCCTGACTCAGTCGACAGAGATCGAAGCGGAGCTTATCCTGCCCGATGACGATCTTAGGCTCGTGGGTGCTGAGGCAAAGGCTCTCGTAAAACTCCTCATCCAGCCGGAGGTCATCGAAGAGGACAGCGCCGAGACAGAGAAAAAAACTGATAAAAATACAGAGAGCAAGAATCAAATCCCCTCTTGAATCATCCCCGCATTTCTGTATAATAATTCATCTTGAAGAAAAGGGAGCACCTTTTTATGGAAAAACTCTTCGGGACGGACGGAATAAGAGCGACTGCCGGTGAATATCCCTTAGATTACAATTCGGTTTACACCCTCGGGCATGCGCTCATCGAACTCTTGAGGACAGAAAAGCTGCCTCCTCGCGTGATCATCGGTCGAGACACAAGGGAATCGGGGCAATGGATCGAGCAGGCCCTGTTCCAAGGGATCAAAGATGGTACCGGAGAGGCTGTATCCGCCGGTCTTATTCCCACCTCAGCGATCTCTTTCCTGACAAAACGACATGGCTTCTCTGCAGGGATCGTGATCTCTGCATCCCATAATCCCTATCAAGACAACGGCATCAAGATCTTCTCTGCTCAGGGGATAAAGATTGCGAATGACTGGGAAGGAATCCTGGAAAGAGCCATAATCGAATCGAACTATTCCGTTCAAAGAAAGGACATGGCAATATCCTCAGATAACAATTTGAGCTATGACTATGTCCAGTTCCTGAAAAGCCGATTCGAAGGTGTGAGGCTTCCCCGCAAAATAAAAATCGTCCTCGACTGTGCCAACGGTGCCAGTTCACACATCGCGCCAATGCTTTTTTCTGACTTGGGTTTTGATATTTTAGCCATAAGCGCCTCGCCGGATGGGATGAATATCAACAAAGGATGCGGGTCTCTCTGTCCGGAGAATTTGTCCAAAAAAGTCGTGGAGACGGGTGCAGATATCGGTGTGGCTTACGATGGGGATGCTGACAGAGTCCTGTGGGTCGATGAGAGAGGAAGGATCTTAAACGGTGACCACACGCTCTTTGTGCTCGCCCGATTCATGAAGGAAAAGAACCGCCTGAAAACGGACACTGTGGTTGCGACAACGATGAGTAACATGGGCCTGGAAAAGGGCCTGGGAGAGCTTGGATTGAAGCTAGTCCGGACACAAGTCGGCGACAAGTATGTGCTTGAGGAAATGATGAAACTCAAAGCAAATCTGGGGGGTGAACAGTCCGGCCATACGATCTTTCTCGATGATTGCCCAACGGGCGATGGAATCCTTACGAGCATAAAGATGCTCGAGGTCATGGCCACCAAAGACACCTCTCTTTCCCATATGGTTGCGGAATTTGAAGAGTATCCTCAGATCCTCAAGAATGTGTCTGTGTCTAAAAAGCCGGATTTACAAGAATATCCCGAGATAGTGAGCGCCATTGAGGAGGTGGAAAAGCTCCTCGCTGATTCAGGCCGCATGAATGTCCGTTATTCGGGGACAGAGCCACTCGCCCGGATCATGATCGAAGGCCCTGATCTGCAGCAGATTGAACAATATGCCGCCGACCTGGCCTCAGTCATTTCCAAACACCTCAAGTAACCTGAATTATTCATAAAAGCTGCTGACACATTTATATTCAAAGAACACTCAATATCTCATTGTCAGCATCTTTTACCCTTCGGGCGAACCGATCTCACAGCATCGGCTTCGTTGTAACTCATTCGCGGTAGTTCACTACAGCTTCATGAGCCACTTCCTCGCCGCTACTATAACCTCGGTCCGTGAATAATCCAGGGTAATTATTATCTGATGACTTTTAAATCCGTGAAAAGTTTGTCGATTTATAATACAATAAATTTTCACGTTTCACTTTTTGCTTTTTGCGTTTGATGTTTACAATCCCACGCAAAACATGGAGGGACATATGAGACTTACAGTCAATGTGGATCATTTTGCAACCATAAGAGAAGCCCGTCGCAGCGCTGAGCCTGAACCCGTACTGGCGGCTCTCCTGGCCGAGCTAGCCGGTGCAGAAGGGATCGTCTGTCATATCCGAGGAGACAGGCGGCACATCAAGGAAAGGGATCTGTTCCTGTTCCGGCAGTCCATAAAGACCAAACTCAACATCGAAATGGCCGCCACAGAAGAGATGAAACGTATCGCCCTGGATGTGAAACCCGATGTCGTTTCCCTCGTTCCTGAAAGGGATGAAGAGCTGACCACTGAAGGAGGCTTGGATGTTGTGGGCAATCAAGAGCACCTTAAGGATCATATTCGGGAGCTGCAAAAGGCGGGAATCAAGGTGAGCATCTTTATCGATCCGGATATCGACCAGATCACTGCTTGCAGGGATGTGGGGGCTAATCTGATCGAGATAAACACTGCCAAATATTCCGATCTCAAACCCGGAGAGGAGCGCGATGAAGCACTGGCCGAAGTAAAAAGATCGGCAGTGCACGGCCGTCAGCTGGGGCTGGAGGTTCATGCAGGACACGGCCTGGATTATAAAAATGTCGGGCCCATCGTAGAGCTCCCCGAGTTGACGGAATTCAGCATCGGTTTTTCTATCGTTGCCCGCTCGGCCATCGTCGGCGTAGAAAAAGCGGTTAGGGAAATGATCGAACTCCTCAAATAGAAACCCCAATGAACATCAGCATCGACAGGTTAAAAAAAGACATTGAAGAATTGGGCCAGATAGGGCGCGACCCGAACGGTGGGATCAGCAGGCCGTCTTTCAGCAAAGCCGACCTGGATGCGCGAGAATGGCTCAAGGAGAGGATCCAGAGTGCGGGTCTCATCTTCGGACAGGATGGAGCGGGGAACATCTTCGGGCGGATCGATGCCCCGGGAAAAGCGGTCATGGCGGGGTCGCACATCGACACAGTCATCAACGGAGGCATGTTTGACGGTTCAGCGGGGGTTCTTGCGGCATTGGAATGTTTGCAGCGGATCAAAGAGGAAGACATAAAGCTAAAAAAGCCCTTAGAGTTGGCTTCGTTCACGGATGAAGAGGGAAATCTTGTGGGAGATTTCTTGGGAAGCCGGGCCTTTGTCGGTTCTCTCGACCGCAAGACGCTGGAAGAGGGCAGCACACAATTCGGTCCTCCTCTCGCGAAAATACTCGAGGGCACAGAATTTTCTATCGACAGCATTTTGGACGCACACACACAGAGACCGGAGGTGGACACTTTCCTTGAGCTCCATCTCGAACAGGGCCCCGTGCTAGAGACCGAAGAAAAGCCCATCGGGATCGTGGATTGCATTGCCGGAAAAAATTACTGGTTGTGCTGTTTCTTAGGGAGTGCCAGCCATGCAGGAACAACCCCATTCGAACTCCGAAAAGATGCATTCCTCGGCCTTTCGGACTTTGCGCTCAAGTCCACACAATATGTGGCCACTCATCATTACGGCAGTATGGTGACAGTGGGAAAAGTAGCGGTTCATCCAGGGGCTTTCAGTATAGTCCCGGGGCGTGTTGATTTTTCTCTCGATTTCAGGAGCACATCTAAAGAGACGCTCGAAGAAATGGAGCGGCACTTGCTTTCTTTGGCCAGAGATACGGCATCCACACGGGGATTAGAATTTCAATCAAAAATTGTAGATAAAACGGATCCTGTCAGGATTCCTGCACACATCATCAACCTCATGAAGGAAGAGTGCGGAACCCTGGAATATCCCTCTATGACTCTACCGAGTGGAGCGGGTCATGATGCACAGATATTGGCTTCCATCGCAGATGTGGGGATGATCTTTATCCCCTGTGAGGATGGGATCAGCCATTCTCCCCAGGAAAAAATCAAGTGGGACGACCTGGAAAAGGGAACAAACCTCCTTCTTCATACACTGATCAGGCTTGCCACTTGATGAGGAGTTTAACGATTATTGGATGGAAGGATTTAGCCCTCCATGTCATCTGGGGAAGGATGGAATCGGCGGTCGGCCTTTTTTTGAGACTGCCTTTTTTTGTCCTCCAGCATCTTCATCTTGGCTCTTTTTGAACGCTTCCTTTTCTGGCGTCGGATCTTTTCGATCCTCTGTTGTTCTTCGCTTTCCTTCCCTAAGATTTTGGCTTCGATCTTACCTGCAAGGATCTTCCGCGCATGATATCTGTTCAGACTTTGGTATCTTTCTTTCTGGCATTTGACTTCGACCCCTGTGGGCAGGTGTTTCAGATAGACACATGTCGATGTTTTATTGACCTTCTGCCCACCATGTCCACTGGAACGAATGAACTTCTCGACGATGTCCTCTTCGCGGATGCCCAGTTGTTCCATTTTTTCGCGGAGGACCTCTTCTTTTTTTGCGCTCACGCCGAAAGACATCACATTTCTATTATCAGTCAGATGAAGGAAAAATGCAAAGCTCGCTGGTTCGCCTTGCGATTTAGCAGGAATTTATATACACTTTTTATCCAACAAAAATCCTAAACAAACTGAAAGGACTCCGACGATGAAATTAAAAGGGGCGCGCGTTTTCTTACTAATGGCTTTTTTGTGTGGGTTTATTTCTGTATCGCTTTTTTTCCCGCTTTCGGCCACAACCGAGCAAAAGCCCCAAACGGTTGCCGAATCCAGTCATTTCACCGCTACCTCCCGGTACGCGGATGTTTTGGCGTTCATAAACACACTCAAGGGATTGAGCCCATGGCTTCGCGTGGAGACTCTTTGTGTGAGTTCAGAAGGCCGTGACGTTCCACTTCTTGTCCTCGGCACGCCTCCCCCGACATCTCCTCTGGAACTCAGGCACGACAAAAGGCTCGTGGTCTATTTCCAGGCCAACATTCATGCGGGTGAAGTCGAGGGCAAAGAGGCTTCGTTGATGCTGGCCAGAGATATCCTTTTCGACAAAAACTCTCCATACTTGGACAAACTAGTCATCCTTATCGCGCCGATCTTCAACGCGGACGGCAACGAAAAGATCAGCAAAGAGAACAGAAGAAACCAGGTCGGCCCAGAAAAGGGCGTCGGTGTACGCTACAACGGACAGAATCTCGACCTGAATAGGGATGGAATCAAGATGGAAAGCCCAGAAGTTCAAGGCTTAGCCCGCAACGTACTCAACCGTTGGGACCCTGTTCTCCTTGTCGACTGCCACACCACTAACGGGTCTTACCACAAAGAACCGGTCACGTATGTCTGGCCGCTGAATCCGAATGGAGATTTGTCTCTGATCTCCCACTTGAGAGAAACAATGATGCCCTGGGTGAACAAAACCTTAAAAGACAAATACAACACACTGTCCATCCCATACGGAAATTTTATGGACTATAAAGAGCCGGAAAAAGGCTGGCGGCCCGCAGGACCTCAATCCCGATACATAACGAACTATATCGGGCTGCGGAACAGGATGGCCCTCCTTTTGGAAAACTATGCCTATGCGGATTTCAAAACCCGAGTGTACGGCAATTATTTCTTTCTCCGGGCGGTCCTCGATTATTGTTATGCCCATAACTCAGAGATCCTCCAGCTCATCCAGGAGACGGACCAGCGGACCATACGGAAGGGATCGAAGCCTGAGGCAACGGATATTTTTGCCACAAGCTACGACTTGAAGCCGCTCAAAGACCCGGTGACGATCCTCGGATGGGAGATGGAGCTCAATCCCGAGGCGGGAAGCTATCCAAGAGTCAGGAAAACCGACGTCGAAAGAACCTATACCATACCCTATTACTGCGATTACATACCAAAGACCAGCATCCCCTTCCCCTTTGCTTACCTGCTGACGGTCAGCGATGTGGATATCATCACGAAGCTCGATCAACACGGGATTTTGGTGGAAAAATTGACAGTTTCTGTGAGTTTAGAGGTGGAATCTTTTAAAGTCACGGAGATCAAAGGGGCAGAGAGGATCTACCAGGGGCACCGCATGAATTCGGTCAAGGGCGAATACGCCATCGAGACAAAGGACTTTCCTGCAGGAACAATTCTCGTCCGAACGGCACAGCCTTTAGGCAATCTCGTGGCGTATCTTTTAGAAGCCGAGAGTGACGATGGCCTGCTGGTGTGGAACTTTTTCGACAAATACATCGTTCCTCAGTGGCGGCGTGGACCACAGACATACCCCGTTTATCGCCTCCTGAAACCAACTCTACTTGCCACTCAGACTATCCACTGAAGCCAATCAAGGCACAATTCACGATAAAATCTCACATTGGATCTTTGATCGGTAAGTGTGGGAGTGAAGGATCTATGTGGCTTTCTTCTTGGCTACGAGATATTTGCCACAGTTTTCGCAGACATAGATATCATCACTGCCTTCAATGGCCGAGCTCATCCCAGTGGCCACATTGATGAAACAACCCTGACAGGCCCCATCCTCGAGCTCGGCTACAGCAAATCCATAACGCTCCATGAGCTTGTCGAACCTGTCCAACAGGGCATCATCCAGCTCGTCTCGAATCAACTTGGCCTGTTTCTGCAGTCCTTTTTTCTTTGCCTTGTCCGCTTTTTTTATCTGCATTTCGATCTTCTGGAGCTTCCAGAGAAGTCCGGCCCGGCTTATGATCTTATCCTCAGAGGGGAGGAGAGTGAGTTCGATTTCACAGAGAATTTTGTACAGTTCTTTTTTGCTTCTCGCATTAAAAATCCTATCTCTGAACCCTGGTTTGATTAAAAACTGTGCCAATCCAGCAAAAAGATGATTGAAAAGGCCCGGAATGGAGGGATTCCATACGATGAGGATGATAACGTGGACTTTTTTGCCGTCGACCGCCTCAAAATCTAAACCTGCCTTTGACCGGCCGACGACAACGGCAATGTGACCCCCTGTATCTAATCGTGCATGAGGAAGCGCGATGCCGTGGCCGATGGCTGTGGTGACCAGACGCTCCCTGTCGATAATCCGAGTCAAGACAGGTTTTTTATTTTTTATGTATTCGAGCTTGACCAAAACATCCAGGAGTTCTTCCAAAGCCTGGATCTTATCGGTCGCTTTGAGATTAAAGATAACCTGATCGAGTTTCAAATATTCGCAAAAAAACGCGTGTTTGGGAGTCCTTACATTCTCCATTGAAACCATTCTAGCACAAACTGTATCATCTCAAAAGATAAAAAATGAAAAGTTGGATCCGAATTGAGGAAGAAACTCTTGTTCGAGAATGTAAAGAGTTATGAATGTTCGAGCCCACTGCTGACCCTTCGGACGAGTGCAACAGTCTCTTCGACTCCTTTAACCGCGGTGGCTCGAGTTGCAAGCTCAACTCCGGCTTCAGCCGCAGAAAAAGGATCCGCTCCTTCCATCAAATCTTTGACAGTCATAGCGCAAAAGACATCACCACATCCTGTAGTATCTGCAACCGTATCGGCGTGGGATGATACAATGACGTGAGCTCTTCCAGGAGTTAAAACCCACACCCCATCCCTCCCCAACGTGATGAACACAGCGCGGAGACCCAAGCCAAAGGCTCTCTGTCCAAAGCGCTTGATCTCTGCGTCAGAGAGATCTTTTCCGACCCGGCCCATAAGACAGCCTAGCTCTGCTTTGTTAGCCTGAAGATATGTCACTCCTCTGGCCCAACTTTCCCAGGGAATGTTTGAGATATATCTCCTGGGAACATTCAGTTCTCTGGAAAGTACAAGTGAGTGCAGATCCAGCCAGATGGGACAACTGGCAGCGTCTGCGATTCTGCGCCAATCTGCAAAAGTGATATCAAATCCCGAATTGAGGACTGAAACAAGCATGTGGAGTCGTTCCAAGCTTTGGAGAACTCCCTGTGGGTCGAGTGGAGGCACGACTGACTTGAGAATTTCCCTTCTCTCTCCCTTCTCGGGATAGTGCAGATGAACTTGATTCCCGGGACCTTGGGCATACTGAATTCCTTCTTTCTGGAGGGTAGGCCAATGGCTGGTAACTTTCTCAACACGGCCGGCAAGATCTCTCCCAAGATTGGTAAAGAGAAAGACATTTCTTTCCAATGCAGAAAGAACCGCCGCCTGGTAGAGAATGCCCCCGAGACCTCGGTAGACATCTCCCGCATCCGAAGTGATCACATCATACGTGATAGTCCCGATCAAGCCGATCTCAGTTTGCGTTCTCATTTTCGTTCTTTTATAACTCCTAGTAAAGTTTTTTGCAAATCCCGCCCCTTTTTATAACTCATTGTTATAAACGTTTCAGGAATTGCCTTCTTGTCGTGTTTAACGCTTCACGAATACATGGTATAGT
>JAGLRY010000426.1 GCA_023135995.1 Candidatus Aminicenantota bacterium
TAGAAAGCACATTGAAAACGGAAATATCAAGGTGATTCACGGGAAGAATAATGGTAATGATTGATATTGCTTTTGTTGAACAAAGTATCGACATTTTTTATGAATAGTTCAGGCTAAAAAATGATGTGTCAGTGGAGGAAGTGAGAGATCGATGAAAGACGTTCTGTTCGATCTGGGCCATATGCGGTTTCATGTGAATGTTCCTGACCATACGGACATTCTCCGCATGGGAAAGGTTTGGCCCCTGACCAATCCTCAACAAGAAATCCGGGACGCCCTTGAAAACCCCATTTCGAGTCCTCCGCTCAAAAGGATCGTACAAGAAAAACTCGCTGCCAATCCCAATGCAAAAGCGGCCATCGTCATCTCCGACAACACACGTCCCGTTCCCTATTCCGGCGAGGAAGGTATTCTGTTTCCGATCGTTGTTGCTATGGAAGACGCAGGCCTCCTCAAATCACAGATTTTTGTACTCGTAGCCACAGGAACCCATCGACCAATGACCGAACAGGAGCTTCATGACCTTCTCGACCCTAGGATCTTCGAAAGGGAAATTCAAATCGTCCAGCATGACTGTCGGAATTCGGGAGAGCTGATACATATAGGGAAGACAGAGTTCGGTGGCGAGATCCATATCAACCGCAAGTACATGGAGGCTGATATCCGGGTCCTCACGGGACTCGTGGAAAGCCATTTTATGGCCGGAGCCAGCGGTGGCAGAAAATCCATCTGTCCCGGACTCCTCGCCGAAGATTCAACCCACATCCTCCACAGCGGCCCCATCCTTGCCTCTCCAAAGGCCAAGGATCTGGTTCTTGATGGAAATCCTGTCCACGAAGAGGTCCTCGCTGTTGCCAAAATGGCGGGTGGTGACATGATTGTCAATGTCACGCTAGATACCAATTACAGGTTGACGGGAGTCTTTGCAGGAGAGCTGGAGAAGGCACACAGGAAAGCTGTGGAAAAACTCCGGTCCTATGCAGCCATTCCTGTTAAACGATTATACGATTTGGTCCTCACACACGTCGGATACGTGGGGATGAATCATTACCAAGCGGCAAAAGGGGCCCTGGTCTGTATGCCGTTGCTCAAACCCAGCAGCATTTGCCTTCTCGCTGCCCCACACACAGACCGCGATCCTATCGGCAGCGCCAATTATAAAGCCATGATGCGTCTTCTTGGTAAAAAAGGCCCGGAGGAATTTTCGGAAATGATTTTAAACCCCTCTTGGACATTTGTCCCGGAGCAATGGGAAGCTCAGATGTGGGCCAAGCTCTTCCTCATAACACCCGCCCAAAACCTAGTGTATTGCACAATGGATATTTCCAGAGATTCCTTCTCTTGGCTTCCTGGCACGGATGCGCGAAGCCTCACCCCCGAAGCATCGGACCTCGAGGAACTCGTGGCAGGCTCCATTGGCTGGGCACTCGAGCATCTCCGCAGTCAGCTCAATCGAGAACCACACATCGCCGTACTCCCAGATGGGCCGTACGGGATTCCTTATTTGGAAAAGACTTAAACCTTCTTCCTGATGGGAAAGCTCTCTTTTCGGTTTAGCTGAGTTCGATCTTTTCGAGCTTGATTCTGTTCAGATCACTTACACCCAGACCTTTTTTCCCGGCCAACTTAATGTGATCGAGGGGGCGGCCTTCTTCTGCGAGAGTACGATGGGCTCTGTACTTGCGTTCAGTCTGAATAGCTTTTAAGCCCACTGTATCCAACGCTACAGGGTCAGAACTCAACCAGATTGTTTTGGGTGTAAAGAGAGATCTCAGATTTCTGGGCCTGGGACCACGCTCATAACAGGCTTCAAGACCGTCGAGAATATGGAGAACGACTTTTTTCCTGACTTCCAGAAGCGCGCAGAAATCCGCGATGAAAGGACCGATGTGCTCAGAGCCATGAAAACGGGCGTTGTTCTCACACAGTCCATAGGCAAGGTTCTTCAGGCTAAGTGTGACTCCGGACAATCCGTGGTCTTTGAGGATCGGCATATTGATGATTTTGTCGCATTCCTGGGTGAATATTTTGGAAAAATAGGAATCTGTTCCAGTCTCTTCTCTTTTCTCCGGGTTGTCATTCTCTGATGAATAAACGACATTTTTATCCAAACGGTCTGAGATAAGCTCCTCTGTCGTTATTGTCCCGTAACACCGCACGCCTTCCCCCGTGGTGTTGAATTCGAATTCACAATCAGACATGTGTTTTTCGAACCGGTCCCACACAATGATGTTGTTCTCCCTGACACCAAATTCTTTAAGCTCATCCACCACGGCCTGGATAAGTTCGTGATGAGTGAAAAGAATGGGGCGGCCTAAGGTGTTTATTTTTAGTCCGATCCTATCCTCTGGACTGAAGAATTGAGCCCAAGGATTTTCCGAACCGGTCAAGTTTTGCATCCCCTTTTTCAACATGTTCCGGACAATCTCTGGGTCCAGAATCCGTCCTGATTGTAAGACTTTAGAATGTTTGACTTCAACGACTTTGGCGGTCTGTGTGTCCTGGGCTCCAAGCTTTAGCCCAGATCTAAAAGCGACTCCTGCTCCCAACACCGCTGAGGAACTTTTCTTCAAGAATTCACGTCGATCGATTCTATCGCTCACTTTATCCTCCTGTATTTTAGGATACACTATTATTCTCATCAATTCAATATAATTTCCCTGGTGGGATGCATCTCAAAATCCGTGATGACATGAATACTCAATAACGCAATACGCATTTATGCCATCACGGGAATAAGGATGCTTGCGAATACTTATCCTGAATTATTCAGATTATTACGAGTTGACGGCAGAAGAGGATTCGAATAGTATAGGATTCAGCAAGCACTCATTCTTAAAAATAAGGAGAGCGCCGTGAAAAACACCACAAAATTTTTTGCGTCAATCACCATATTTTTCCTGGTCATTAGTATCGGGGGATCTCTTCACGCCGGACAATCTGACTCCCCCAAAGCAGAGCTTCCTGTTATGATCACTTCATGCGGGCAGAGTCCTGGCGCGACTATGCTCAAAGTCATTTTTATGAGGATGAAGCTTGAACACCAGCCCAAGGCCTATGAGATCAACATGTCGGCCACTGCCGATGACCTCAAGTCTGCCAAAGATGCTGGAACACCATATAAATCCTTAATCATTGTGATGGGAGCTAGCCTGAAGGGAATGGGAGCTGCAGGAATTTCTATGGACGAAGAGATTTCCCGAACCGAGGCGCTCATCTCAGGGGCGCGCAATCAAGGCATCAAAATCATCGGGGCCCATATCGAAGGCATAAAAAGGCGAGCCCAAGGTGCATCAGCAGGAGACAACACGGACGAACAGAGCATCGATGCGGTTGCGCCGAATTCTCAGCTTCTCATTGTCCGCAAAGACGGGAACGAGGATGGCCGGTTCACCTTGATCGCCAGCGAAAAAAACATCCCTCTTATTCTCGTGGAGAAAAATCTAGACCTCTTTCAAGAACTCCAAAAAATCTTTAAGGATTAGATTTTTTTTAAGCGGCATTTTCTGGTAAAATATCGGACGAAAAGGGACTTTAGTTTTATCGTGGAGGATAAATAAAAAGAGCAAAGAATCTCATTCTTGAATCGACTAAAGGAATAAGGCCGTTTGAGCGTATGAATTCGAAAAACATGGGGAAGACAACTCGATGCAAGGTTTTCTAGAACAGATCACACTTGTCAACATCCTCAGCGTGTTGCTTCTGATCGCATCCATCTGGCTGCTCGTCATCATCGTGCAGAAAAAAACTGGTTACATGTTCCGGGGAATGGTTTTCTTCCTTTTTGTGTTGCTGGCTTTGATCTACTTTCAACAGAGCGATGCTCAAAAGTTCACCATCTCCGATATAAAATCTGCCCTCTTCCCTAAAAAAAGCCTCACTCTGAATTACCATACAGAAGAGAATTCCCAGAGGGGTACCGTCGCCCGGTATGTCTTTGACGAACCCATCCCAAGGATCCCCGTGTCCATGGATGCGGCTGGCAGATATTTTCATATCACAAACATCAAAGTCATAAACGAAATACTGAGCCGGATGGGATTGCCTCAAGTCAAAAAGGGAGCCCAAGAGCTTGTCTCGATCACAGGATCGAACTCACACAAGAACCTTTACCGTTGGGATGATTATCCCAAAGGAATCCTGATCCTCGAGCGAACCATCTGCAAAAACAAGCAAACTCTCGAAACATTCAACTGTTTGGCCACGATCACGATCAGGCAAAAATACCGCGAATAATTCCTCTAAATCCCCACATTCATTTCACGATGAGCATGTGTTGCATTTCATGGTGATATCGACTACATTAGAGAATCTGCACAATGTCTGCCTCTATAGAAATCATCTTCGCTGTGATGGTTGTCAGTTACATCATCGCGAAGTCTCTGAAAATTTCAACCGAGCTCTCCATGTTTTTCGCTGCCATCGCCGGCGGGCTTGTGGGAGGTGTGGGTATTCCTGCCCGTCATATTGCAGAGGGGGCCTTTACCTATCTGGACATCATCCTCATTTTTTTCACGGCTACATTTTTCATGAATCTTCTCAAAGAATCCGGAGGGGTTGTCTATGTGGTGAGAGGAATCATCCAAAAGTTTTCCAGGAAAAAATCCATCCTCTTTGTCCTGATCACATTCCTCCTTCTTTTGCCGGGAGCTCTGACAGGTGCGGGTAGCGTTACAGTATTGATCACCGGGGGCATGATCGCCGTCGTCTTAGGATACATGGGTCTCTCCAAACCCAAAACGGCGGCCATCATTTTTATTATCGCAGGATTGAGCGCGGCAGCCCCACCCGTCAGTTTATGGGCCATGCTGACAGCGGCGGGCGTTAATATGCCATATATGGGGTTTTTCCTTCCCCTTCTTATTCCCTGTGTTGTGCTTTCCTTGCTGACAATATTCATTCTTGGCTGGCGAGGGAAACCCGTGGACCTGGAAAAGGCTCTGAAAGAACTCCCGGAGGCTCCTCCGCAAATGAATTGGATCAAAGTCATTTTGCCTTTTCTCGTATTCTTTATTCTCATGCTTGCGGGTCGAATTTGGCCGCATTCGCTTCCTGTGATCGGGCTCCCGCTAATGTTTGTCGTGGCAGCAGTTGTTTCCTATTTTCTCTCTCCGGTTAGGCTTAACATCTTTGACATCGCACGAAATACAGTGCATCAGCTTTTGCCTCTGATCGGCACTCTCACCTGTGTGGGGATCCTGGTTCAGATCATGACCCTCACGGGCGTGCGCGGCCTCATCGCCATCACTGTCGTCACACTGCCCATCACGATCGTATTCTGCTCTCTTTTTCTGGTGCTTCCCGTGTCAGAGGCCGTACTTATGTGGGGGGCTGCTCCTGTCCTGGGTGTGCCGCTAGTCCTTCTTTTTAACACCATAGGCCTCAATCCCATCGTGGCTTTAGCTGGGATGAGTGTGATCTGGCCACTAGGAGATGCACTGCCGCCCACCGCAATCATCGGCCGTCTGACAAAAGACACAGTGGAGATGGAGGAATCCTATGGTCACATGCTCAAACACTGCCTGATTCCTGCCATCCTTATCATAATCGCAGGAACTCTTATGGTGATCTTTAGCAAAGAGCTCAGCTTTCTGACTTTATTATAAAAAGTGAGATTCAACAGGAGTAAAATAAGAGAAGCATTTCCAAGACGTGTAAGTATGATACGATGGAGACACTGATAAAATGATCATCACGATCCTTTATTACCTTTTAACGGGAGCTATCGCTTTTCTTATGATCTGTAATTTTATCCGCAGCAAAAAATGGCAGGAGGAGGTGCTCTATATCCTTGTGCTTCTACCCTTCCTGCTCAGATTGTTTCGACTGAAATAGAGGGTATCGATGTTTGGTAAG
>JAGLRY010000427.1 GCA_023135995.1 Candidatus Aminicenantota bacterium
GGGATTAGTTTCTTTCAGAGTCGTCATCTCAAGGAACCCGTGGTTTTGAGCCCAGGAGTGAGTGATGTCAAACGATTGAGCGATTATTTTCCCGGTTTAAAGGGGACGATCAACGATTCTTTTGTCTATGTTCTCGAGGGAGAGAAACAGGGGGGGACTTTCCTGCTCCTTGGGGGGACACATCCAGAGGAGCCTGCCGCCCGGCTGGCGGCCTGGCTCTTTGTGGAGAATGCACACGTGGAGCAGGGCAGGCTTTTTGTCATACTCTCCGCCAACCGGAGTGGTACGACCGTCACCCGTTTGGGTGGAGGATATCCGCCGGACTACACCATCGACACATCCTGGGGAAAGCAAAAATTCCGGATGGGGGATCGTTGGTCCAATCCTCTGGATCAATGGCCAGATCCAGAGGTCTACATCCACTATCCCAGCAAACAAGAGCTGGCCTATGTGGATATCAGGAACCTGAACCGTACGTGGCCCGGCCGGCCAAACGGCACCCTCACAGAAAAAACGTGTTATGCCATGACTGAACTCATTCGCAGAGAAAAGGTGGATATCGTCATCGACCTGCACGAGGCCGAACTCCAGTATCCTGTCATCAGCACCATCGTCGCCCACGAGAAGGGACAGGACCTGGCCGCCATGGCCTCGATGATGATCAGCGGCACAGAAGGCTTTGACATCGGGATGGAGAACTCGCCCTATGCGCTTCGGGGACTCTCACACAGGGAGATCGGGGATCACACGGATGCCATTTCTCTCCTGTTGGAAACCCCGGAACCATTCCTGGATGCCACGAGGGGACGCACGGACAGGGCTCTTCTTCTTGATGGCAAGGACAAATTTGTCATGAGGGCCGGAGAACACGGGCTCCTTTTCGAAAGGATGGACGAAAATGGATGGCCGATCGATAAACGTGTCGGGCGGCACTGTTCATCTATTCTCCAGATCGCAGAACTCTGGACAGAGGAACATCCGAACAAGGGCATAAAAATGACAAACATCCCCCGTTATCTGGAGATCATCGAAAAGGGCACGGGCTTCTATCTTCACGATCCTTCAAAGGCCACTGCTGATAGAATCCGATACGAATAATATCCAGATCCCTTCAGATTGAAATCGCCTCTTTGACACAAAGAACTATTTTCTTTCAATCAAAGATTCCAGCTTCCGCATGAAAAGAAGGACGAGAAGGACAAGAATAAAATACACAGCTGCTAACCCGAATAAAAATTTTTGTCCATCTCCAAAGGTCCTATAGAGAGCACCTTTTCCCGGCCCAGGAAGAGGAGATGGATCCCAAGGCAATCCGTATCGTTGGACCAGGCCTCTGACGTAGAGAAGATGGATCACGGGAATCCCTCTGGCTGCCATGGCATAGATGACACCTCTCCGCTCCGGAGCGGGGAATCTTTCGATCCGGTTCAGTCCGGGCTTCACATGCAACACCATCGAATCGGTTCCCATGTTGGACCAGCTGCCCCCTATGTTTATGAAGGCCTTTATCTCTCTGCCCATGGCTGCCCTTTCAAACAATGCCATTCTTGAAGCCACATTCCGGGCCAGGTTCGGCTCGTTGAGGAAGGGCAGCCCACTTTCCCGGATATCCGTCCAAAGGAGCTGCCGTCCCTCCTCCTCCATATCCTCTCCTGTGTCTCCTTCACCGCCGAGTGACAGAGCGAGCGGAGGATGACTCAAAAGACCACTTTTTTCCAGACACTGCCACATGTGAAGCCAATGAAACTGGGGATGGTTGGACCCCCACTGTGAGGCGCCCAGGGACGATATCCAAAGCGGTCTGAGGCCCAGCGCTTCTGCGGCTGCGAGCATCGCAACAATCAAAGCGGGAAAAGAACCTGAGGCTCCGACGGCGACAGCGTCCCCTTTTTGGACACCGCATTCTCTCAGCAGGTGCACGACAAGTCCAGCAAAATTGGGATTTGTGCTTGTTCTTTTTGACCCCAAGCTTCCTATCGAGGTCGTGATAATCGAACGCTCCACCCCGATGAGTCCTGTTGCGTTGATATCCGTGCTTCTCTCGATGCTCAGCCCCTTCTCCTGGCGACATCCCTTCAGAGCTTCTGTCGCTTTGTCCATGATTTTCGATGCATGGGCCATCTCATTCCTCAAAGAATCCGTCCCTTTCTGCGGGTAAAATTCCATAAGCAAAAAAAAGACAACACTCAGGCCACAGAGGATATATACCGCTGCCTCGTTATTTTTTGGGTGTTCTTTCGGGAATTGTCTTTGTGTCAACATATCTTTTTCAATTGTTCTTTATCAGCAGCCCTTCCCACTGGATCTCGGAGATTGGGCCCCTCATTGTCATGGGAGTATAGAATAGAGCATCCGGACTAGAAAATAGGTGAAGACAGACACGGTGATAAGCGAACCCAGTGTGGGGAAAAACCTCTGTCTCTCGAGATTATTTGCCAACAAGCCCGGAATGAGCCATCCGATGGCTCTCAACCCAAAAGATTCCGGGAATAACTGGGGGAAGAGAACAGACCAGAGCTGTGCCAACACAGCCCCGAGAAATATGAACGTCACAAACCTCCTTTTCCCAAAAAGGATCAGAAACTTGGAGAGAATCCTGTAGAGAAGGATACAGAGTACTGCGATGGCCACAGTCATAAGGACACGCAGCGGCTGGTCCAGGTAGAGTGCGATGTACGCGGGCACAATGATGCCTCCCGGGTAAACACCAAAGATCTCCACGTACAGGACCGCTACAAGCAGGCCGATAAAAAGTGTTTCATAGGTCATATCTCGTTCCTGTCCTCTCCCAATAATCGACGAGACGCCTTCCTGCGCCTCCCATATTTCCCATACCGATCACCACAGCCCTTCCTGTTTCGATGGCGGAAAGCCGTGCCAAAATCTCTTCCGGTGGAAATTTGGGCCAAGCATAGAGCTCGGTTTCCACATATTTTTTTAGCTTTCTCCTCATGGCCCATGCGTGATCTCCCACACAGATGAGCTTACGGATCTCAGGAAATTGACCGCTCCTTAAAGCATCGAACCACTGCAAGGTCCGATCACCCCGGTCTCCCCTCAAATTCAGCACGCCTATAACTGTTCTGTCCTCCAAAAGGTGCTTGACTCTCAACTTGGACAGGACCGACTGCGTGGACTCCGGTTCATTGGCTGCGAATGCGCTCACAAAATACCAATCCGGCAGGGGAGGCTCCTTGAGCGCTGTCCACACTTTTAGGCTTCCGAAATCAGGGAGCGCTCCGGTCATGGCTCTAGACGCTGCGTGCGGATTTTGACCCAAGAACTCCGCGACCGCTAAAGAAAGGTGAATGTTTTCTTCAAATTCTGAGGAAAGACCGCCGTTCTCGCCATTCATGCACTCCTGAAACGCATTTTCTGAAACCCGAACGATGTTCGCATTCTTCAATTCAGCTGTTCTTTGAAAAACCGGATAGACGTGCTCTTGCGGGACAAATATCGTGCAATCTTCCGGAATGGCGCCCGCAAAACAGGATGCAACGCTGTCTTTTGTTCTCCCCATTTGAGCCATATGGTCCAAACGAACATTGGTGATAACCAGTATGTGCGGCTTAAAGATCTCTTGGGACTCCACATGAACGGCCTCAGGATGAATGCCCATCAGTTCCACAACACAAGCATCAACACGAAGCTTAGCTCCGGTCTGAAGAACTTTTTTCCCTTCTAGGATCGTGGGCCGTCCACGGCGTGGGATCTCCTCTTCGCTTCCATCAGGGAAAATAAGAACTGGCTTTGCTCCTGTGGTTCGAGCCAACACAGACATCCCTGATCCACGCAAGGCAGCGGCGATAAGACGGGTTACACTGGATTTTCCCCGAGTGCCCGTCACGCAGATTCGCAAAGGGACAATCTTGACTTTCCCTTGAAGACGGACACGCTCAATAAGCAGGTAGACCAGGAGAAAGGCCAACGACCCCCCTGCAATCAAGAGTTCTCTGATCGTTCCCTCCTAAAGCCAAAAATTCAAGTCCAATTTTAAAAAGGCTACTATTATACCCAAATCAGGCAGACAAAAGGAACTTGTTTTTCGCGCGAGTAAGCATTCCAAATCCGTGATGAATGGCGTCCGAGTGTCCTAATTGGTGATTGCGAAAGGAACAACGAGACATCAGTAGGACTCTCTCCATTTTAGATGTAGGGACCGTTTCCCAAACGGTCCGTTCGGGGAACGGACCCTACATCGGATCAGTTAAACAGGAAGGTCATCTTGATCATAACTACACGGTCCTGGAGATACCTCTGGTTTCCCACCTCACGGGTTTCGTTGTAAATGAAGTAGATGTTTGCACCCGGCTTATAGATCCAGCGGATGAGGAAGTTGCTCCTGAACACATCCTCATCGTCGTTATACTGGAGATAGGCTTTGGCATACAGGTCGGGTGTGAAGGAATAGATGATCCTGGTGGCAGCGATGTTTGAACTGAACTTGCCGCCCTCCACAGGCAGATCAAAATTGTTATAGTCATAGATAAATTCGATGTTGAGATGTTTGGAGAGTTTGACGAAGCCGCTGGCGCTTATGCGGTAGAGATTGCCGTTGTAGAACTCACCGAGGTAGGTTGTGGCACGGATGGATATTTTTTTGCTCCGGTCAGAATGAAAGAGCCCTGACAAAAAGTTAAAACGATGAATGCCTTCTGGGATAAAAACATCCTCTCTGATCTCAAAAGATTCCTCCAGATACTCATAACTCTGCACGTAGCCAAGGTATAAATTGCTTCCGTTTTGGAAGATGTTGAAAGTTCCAAGGCTTTGAGATCTCGACTCCAACTGCCCCGAATGATTCTCGATATAGGTCAGATCGACAAAGAAAAAACTCTGCCTGAGATTCAATATTTCGGGTCGAGGACCGATCCCGAAATTGGCGCGAAATTTTCGCATGTCGACTCTTGGGACGTACCCCATCTCTGAATTAAAATTCTCCCCGATATCCGTGTAAACCATTCGCCCGCTTAACAGATCGCTGTTGTAGTTCATGTCCAGGTAGCCGGCCCAGTCTTGTCCATCAAGATCGGGACTGAATGACTTCCCCATAAATCCTTCGACACGGAAGGACTGGCCAAAGGCAAGATTAAAATCGAAGACCGCCCCACGATTGTAGTGCGAACTGTCCAAGGAATCTCGACTTAAAACCATGGCCCCTATGGTGGATTTCTCCAAAAAATCCTTCTTCACACGGAAGACCGCATGATTCATCCTTTCGATGTGGACGTCCTCGTCATCCACGGTGTAGGATATCCTATCGGTCAGCATGTCGAGAATTCCAAGACTGTAGCTTCCCGTCTTCCCGGTGACTCTGACGCCACCCAGAACAGGAATTTCCTCACCATCCTCCGAGAGACCGATGGTTCGGCTGTAAAAAAACCGCATGCCCGGAGGCTCAAAGGGATTGGACACCTCCCCCACATAAAAAAGATCTGCCCCCTCCAGGAAAAATCCTCTTTTTTCGGGGAAAAAGAGAGAGAAGCGGGTCAGGTTAAACTGCTCAAGGTCTGCCTCAACCTGTGCAAAGTCTGTGTTGATGGATACATCTGCAGTGATGTTGGAATCGAGACGATACTTGAGGTCTAGCCCCACGTCTCCGGAGCGGCTTAAGGATTTATCATCCTCTTCCTGGATCCCTCCGCCTATGATATAGGGCATAAGATGGAGTCGCTTGCCCTGTTTGAGATCCTCCAATCCTGTCAGGTTGCCGAAATAGGAGATCCTGTATTTTCCAAAAAATCCTAAATCACGGTGAATCGGTGCCCAATAGGCCTCCTCTCTCTTCCGTGCGATGTGGCGGCCGAAATTAACACCCCATGTCTGCACATCCGCTGTTTTAAACCGGAGAGTGTAGAAGGGGATGGCGATCTCGATCGTCCAGCCCCGCTCATCTCTCTGGACCTTGGAATACCACAATCCATCCCAATCCCAGTTGATCCGGCTGCCCTCCTCTCTGATCAACGCATCCCGCCGCGCCCCCAGAGGATTTGTCATAAAATAGGCCGCGTTCCGGTGGTCGTGATAGGTATCCAAATAGATCTCGAAATAGTCATTATCCTGGAGGGGGGCATCCCGCCGCATCTCACTGGCCACGATCTTGTCCGGTTGGCTATCGTAGCAGACAACTCCGATGTAAAAATACTCATCATCATAAAGGATACGGATCTCTGTTGATTCTGTACTGGGCTCTCCTTCACTGGGCTCTCTTTGGGTCAAGTTGGTGATAACATGTGCTGATCGCCATGCTGGGTC
>JAGLRY010000428.1 GCA_023135995.1 Candidatus Aminicenantota bacterium
ACCCCACTTGGCATGAAAATTGCTATTTATTATCAATGGAGTCAGAACAAATTGGAATTTACAACGTATATATATATAGAGAGTGGAAACTTTGGGGACGCGAATTGAGTTTAAAAAGACGATAGAAGAAAAATGAAGATAAAGTGCATGTCCTGCCAATTCGAAAACCCGCAGGATACGCATTTCTGCGGAAATTGTGGGGAGCCGATTCAATTCAAAGTGGAGGATGAAGGTCTGTTCGCCAAGACATTGGCTATGGACACGCCCATGATTCGACTGGATAGAGGCACGGTTTTTGCCGGTCGGTACGAAGTCATCGAAGAGCTCGGCAGGGGAGGCATGGGAAGTGTCTACAGAGTGATGGACAAAAAGATCAATGAAGAGGTGGCGCTCAAGCTGATCAGACCGGATATCGTCGACAAAAAAGCCATCGAACGATTCGGAGATGAACTGAAGTATGCCCGCCAGATTGCACACAGGAATGTCTGCAAAATGTATGATCTGGACGAAGAAAAGAGCACCCACTATATAACCATGGAGTATATCCCTGGGGAAGACCTTAAGAGCATGATCAAAATGACTCGTCAGCTCGGGGTGCGTACTTCGATCATCATTGCCAAGCAGATATGTGAGGGTTTGGCCGAAGCTCACCGTCATGGGATCGTGCACAGGGATTTAAAGCCCGGCAACATCATCATCGATAAAGAAGGCAACGCGCGGATTTTGGATTTTGGGATTGCCCGTTCTTTGAAAACGGGCCGGAAGACGGGCCATGGGATTTTAGTCGGGACGCCTGAGTACATGTCACCTGAACAAGCGGAAGCTAAAGAAGCCGATCAGCAATCGGACATCTACTCGTTGGGAGTCATTATATTCGAGATGTTGACCGGAAGAGTGCCGTTCGATGGAGAGGGCTCTCTTGGTATCGCGGTCAAGCACAAACTGGAGAAACCGCCGATCCCGAGGAAGTTCAATCACGCAATTCCTGAAGCTCTCAACCGCTTGATCCTGAAATGTTTGGAAAAAGACCGCAAAAACAGGTACATGAATGTGCAGGAGCTTCACAGCGAACTGTCCAAAATCGAACAGGAACTGCCCACAACTGAACGGGAAGTACGGAGAAAAAGGCCTCTCACATCCAGAGAGATAACAGTCAAATTCAATATTAAAAAACTTTTCCTCCCTACTCTCATTCTCCTGGCGACAATCGCGACCGGTGTCATCGGCTGGAAATTCTTCATAGAAAGATCGGCTTTTGCAGCTCCCCAAGATATGGTTTCGGTAGCGGTGATCAGCTTCGAGAACCAGACGGGAGATAGTTCCTACAATTATCTGCAGGATGCGATTCCTAATCTATTGATAACAAGCCTGGAGCAGTCCAAATCCTTTCGCATCACATCTTGGGAGAGGATGAGGGATTTGCTGAAACAATTGGGAAGAAAGGATGTTGCAGTCATCGACAGAGATCTGGGATTCGAGTTGTGTCGGTTGGACGGCATACAGGCTATCGTCCTGGGGAGTTTCACCAAGGCGGAAAATATGTTCGTCACCAATGTCAATGTTTTGGATGTCGAGACCAAAAGCCTGCTGAAGAGCGTGAGCACCAGAGGAGAAGGGGTGGACAGCATCCTGAAAAAACAGATCGATGAGGTGAGCCGGAAGATCGGTCGTGGATCTGGAATCAGTGCGTTTTTACAGAGGCTTAGAACCCCACAGATCAGAGAAGTTACCACGGATTCCATGGAAGCATACAACTTCTTTCTCAGGGGTAGGGCGAACTTTGAAAAATATTACTACAACGATGCCCGTCTATTTCTCGAGAGGGCTGTGGAGCTCGACCCGGAGTTTGCCCAGGCTTATTATTACCTGATAAGAGCATATGGTCAGTTGGGAAACATAGCAGAGATGGAAGAGGCTTCCGAAAACTTCAAAAAATACGGGAAAAAACTCAAAGGAAAGGAAGGGCTTTTCATAGAAGCG
>JAGLRY010000429.1 GCA_023135995.1 Candidatus Aminicenantota bacterium
CTTCATGAAAAAAGTCTCACAGGTAATATATATTTGACACCTTAGCCTTTTATTAATTATCCTATGTCTATTCAAAAAAGAGACGTAGCTTCATGAAATGTCCTCAATGTCAACACGAAAACCCTGATGCTAGCCGTTTCTGTGGAAATTGTGCAACGCCTCTTCCTGTCCCCTCTGAAGCTTATCTTTCAAGGACAAAGACTCTCCTGACTCCTTTTCAAGAGTTAAGTCGGGGAAGTGTTTTTGCTGGGAGGTATGAGATCTTGGAAGAGCTTGGGGAAGGTGGAATGGGCAAAGTCTATCGGGTTATCGATAAGAAAATAAATGAAGAAGTGTCCCTAAAACTTATACGACCTGAAATCGCCTCTGACAAGAATACAATCGAGAGATTCGGAAACGAGTTGAAATTGGCCCGTAAAATTGCTCACAGAAATGTGTGCAAAATGTATCACTTCAGTGAAGAGGCAGGAACTCATTACATCATCATGGAGTATGTGCGTGGGGAAGATTTGAAGGGCATGATCAGAATGATGGGACAGATGAGCCCTAGCCAGGTCGTATCCATCGCCAAACAAGTGTGCAAGGGGCTGACCGAGGCTCACAATCTAGGTGTTATACACAGGGATTTAAAGCCTCAGAATATCATGATAGACCGCGGCGGAAATGCAAGAATTATGGATTTCGGCCTTGCTCGTTCACTCAGAGCAAAGGGAATAACCGGCGCTGGAGTCATGCTCGGAACGCCTGAGTACATATCTCCCGAGCAAGCAGAAACCAAGGACGTTGACCATCGCACGGATATCTATTCATTGGGAGTCATCCTCTATGAAATGGTAACAGGCAGACTTCCGTTTGAAGGAGAAACGGCTATAAGTATTGCCATGAAACATAAAAGCGAGGTTCCCCGGGATCCAACAAATTATAATCCGCAGATACCCCAGGATCTGAGCAATGTGATACTCAAATGTATGGAGAAGGATCCAGAGAATAGATACCAGAGTGTGCGTGAAATCCAGGACGAATTAGAAAAAATTGAGCAAGATTTTCCGACTTCAGAGCGAGTGGTTCCTAGAAAGACACCCATCACCTCCAAAGAGGTAACCGTTCGTTTTAGTTTGAGAAAACTCTTCATCCCCGTTTTGGTATTTGTCGCTGTCATAATCGTCGGTGTGATCATCTGGCAACTTCTCCCCAAAGAGGAGGTCATCCCCTTCCCATCAGATAAGCCCTCTCTGGCCGTCATGTATTTTAAGAATAATACAGGAGATGTAAGTTTAGATCACTGGAGAAGCGCTCTTTCTGATCTGTTGATAACAGACCTCTCACAATCACGATACATCAGGATTCTGAGCGGTGAGAGACTTTTCTATATCCTTCGTCAGTTGGATCAACAGGAAGCAACAACATTTTCCTCTGATATCTTAAAAGAAGTGGCCACTAAAGGAAGGGTGGAAAATATACTGGTAGGTAGCTTCACAAGGGCTGCGGATAAATTCAGGATCAACATCACACTTCAGGATGCGAATAGTGGAGAACTTTTGAGTTCAGAGAGTGTAGAAGGTGTTGGAGAAGAAAGCTTTTATGCTATGGTGGATGAATTAACCAGGAAGATTAAGACGAATTTTGAGTTTTCAAAGCAAGAGGTCGTAGATGATATCGATAGAGAAGTAATAACCATAACAACCAGCTCTCCCGAAGCCTATAAGTATTACAGCGAAGGAAGAAAATTTCATCTTGAGGCGGAATATTTCAAAAGCCTCTCATCTATGCAGAAAGCTCTGAAAATTGATCCTGAATTTGCAATGGCATACAGATCTGCTGCGATGTCTTTCAGCAATATGGGAACGATGGCAGCAAAGAGAAAGAACATGGAGAAGGCTTTTGAACTGCGTTATCGAGTATCGGAAAGAGAGCGGTACATCATAGAGGGCGACTATTACAGAACTTCATGGAGAACTGATGATAGGGCTATGGAAGCCTACTTAAAGTTGTTGGAGCTTTATCCTGAAGATTCTATAGGCAATACCAATCTTGGCATACTCTACGCAGATATGGAGGAATGGGACAAAGCTATAAAGCTCTATGAAGTGATTATGCAAAACAGCCCTGAGAGCCAGTTCGCCTTTTGGAACGTTTCTGAAGTTTATGCAGCAATGGGATTGTATGATAAAGCGAGGAAGGCTCTAGAGGAATATATCAATAATAATCCTGATCATTCCAGATTTCATATTAAGATGGCCACATTCTTTCTCTATCAAGGAGAATTTGATCGAGCCCTTGCTGAATTAGACAAGGCTCTTTCATTTGACCCGGCGGATCCAGAATTGCAAGGAGAAGTTTTAGTTCTAAAGGGGAATACCTATTTATTAAAAGGAAATCTTTTCAGCGCCGAAGAAGAATACCTCAAGTTGAAGGGAGGAGGTGGAGATACAAAAAGAAGAATGAATTTAGCGATGTTGTATCTATTGCAGGGAAAATTTGAAAAAACTGAAGACCTATTCCAGAAGAAGCCAGTACTTACAGAACCCCTTGGTTATCTATACCTAAGAAACAGAAAACCTAGAGAGGCGATCAAAACATTCGATGAAGTATGGAACACTGCAGTGAGAATAGATGACAGATTCTCACAAATTCGTGTCTTGCATGCCAAAGGATTGGCGCTTCTTCAGATGGGAGCAGTGGATGAAGCTTTGAACAGTGCATCTGAGCTTAAGGAACTGATCCAAGAATGGGTGAACAAAAAAGATATAAGGCTCTATTTTCATTTAATGGGTATGATCGACTTTGAAAATGGAGAATTCTCTAAAGCCATAAATTCCCTGGAAATGGCCTGGGATTTATTGTACGCCCCGAATGATCAGCGGCCTGAATACCACGCCATTTTTCTCTACTCATTAGCTCAAGCTTATAAAAGTGCTGGAGATTTAGATAAGGCCGAAGAAGAATTCCACAAGATAATTTCTCTCGTCAAGGGTAGGTTGAGTAATGGTGATCTTTACGTAAAGAGTTTTTATATGTTGGGTAAGATTTACGAACAAAAAGGCTTGAATGCTAAAGCCATAGAACACTACGAGAGATTCCTAGACCTGTGGAAGGATGCTGACTCGGGGATAGCTGAGGTCGAAGATGCGAGGGAGAGGCTGGCGGGATTGAGAGAGTATCCTTAAATCCCGTTTCAACGATTTTCTTAAAGGGGGGATTTATTTCTCCCCCTCCTTCGGCTTAAGCTCCATGCCGAGCTGCTGCATCAAGGTAAGAATATCCCCAACACCCCAGGCTTCAACTATTTTCCCCTCTGAAAACCTTGCTTCAAGCATAGCAGTGTAATTAATTTTGTTGCCTGTGGAGGGAACACCCATATATTCGCCTTCATGAGTTCCTGTCAAAGTAACTCGTGCTGTAACCTTGCCTGCCTCAGCCACCATGCTGTCAATCTCATGCTTAAAATCAGGAAATGCCACTAAGAAGGGACGATTGCCATACATAAAAGTTGGCTTCCTCCCTCTTGCATTGTACATAATGTCCCTCAACGGTGATTCTTTGACTTATATCACAAAGAAAAGGGTGATTCAACTGAGGGGCAACAGGAGTTCCGGAGGAGGGAGTCGAACCCATTTTGCCCCCGGAAATCGCTTCTAAGGTCTTTTATGGCATGAAAAAATGGCTTAATGTTTTTATAAAGAATAGCTTAGTGTGGCCCGACCCCGATATTCTTTGCCAATTTTTGTGCATTTTCGACCCAGTACTTCAGTTTTTGTTCCCATTGTTCACGATGTTTAATAATCCAAATTTTCCGGACCCCATTTATAACTATGGGGGGCGTAAAAGGTGTTATTAGATTTATCTTATTCCTTAATCCTCCACAACTTGGCTGTGTTGTCCATGCTGGTAGTAACCAGGCAGGTGCCTTCGGGATTGAAAGCAATACAGGTCAAGCCCTTTGTATGGGCGGCGATCGTCTGCAGTTTTTTGCCGGTTTCAGTATTCCACATCGTAAATTCATCGGCGCTCCCTGTGGCCAGGAACCGTCCGTCAGGACTGAAGGCAAGCTTCGAAACCCAGTACTTGTGCCCTTCGAAGGTGCGGACAAGTTTTCCGGAAGGAACCTTCCATACTCTTACTTTCCCATAGTCGCCGGTTGCAAGAAATTGACTGTCTGGACTGAAGGCCACGCAACCGGGCCATTCGTTAAATTCCTTTAGCAATGCAAGCGACTTTCCAGAGGAGACACTCCAGATGTTTGCATGGAAATCCCTATTCGCCAATGTCAGGTACTTTCCATCCGGGCTGAAAACCGCGGAGACTATTCCCTGTTTGTGCCCCTCAAGCATAGCGTATTCCACCACGCCTTTGCTCCAATCAGGGCCGGTCTGTTCAGCAGCACGTAATTCCACCTGCAACAAGAAGCATACAAGCAGTATAAACAAGCACAGAATTTTCGCCTCTTTTTTTATCTTGCTTAATGACATGTTCCTTCTCCCATATTGTTATTAATTCAGCCTGCACATTGTCAAATAGTGTCGAGTCATTATATAAAAGTATCACATCCAAAACGCCAGGGTCAAAGGCTTGTACTCCTCCCTCGCATCCTCAACATCAGCTATCCCAGGGTCAGCATCCTTCTAGAGCCTCAACCTCACTTGATATAGCCCAGCGAACGAAGGGTTTCTAACTGCTCGGGTGTCAAAGATTCCTCATTGGATCGGGAAAAGAGCTTTGCCAATTCCTGGTGTTCGCGCCACTTCTTCTTCAGAAAATTTATATACTTTTCCGAAATATCCGGGTGCTTTTTTCTGACGTTGCCGCCATAATGAGGATCTATCCAGCGGTCTACAAGATAAAAGCGCGGAGACTCGTCCCCTTCAGATGTTTTCCCAGACTCAATGTTTAATTTTATCTCCAAACCTGCTATCCATCTCTCATCGATCGCCTGAATCCAGCCACTGAGGACGCCGGTGTGGGAGTCAATGTAGAACTCATCCAGAATAACGGGCCTTGGCTCCCATCTGCCTTCTCCCAATAATAATGGGACAAGCGATTGTCCCTGGACTGTTTCTGCCGGAGGTAGTCCGGCCAGCTCTAGTATTGTAGGCAGTAGGTCTATCATCGAGACCGGTTGGCTAAAGCGCAGGCCAGATGCTATTCTTCCAGGCCAAATAACTATTAAAGGGATACGATATTGAAATGAATACGCGGAAGCTCCCCAGTTTTTAGGCTTCGGGTCTAACAAATTAAAGCCGTGAGATTCGCCATGATCCGCAGCTACGATGAACAATGTGTGCTCCCACTCACCTGAATCTTTCAGTCGTTTTACCAGTCGTCCTATCTGGTAATCGTTATGGGCCATTGTTTCGTCATAAAGACCGCGGACAACGTT
>JAGLRY010000043.1 GCA_023135995.1 Candidatus Aminicenantota bacterium
ATACACGCGCCGCATGACGTGCACCGTTGAGCACTCTGGTTTAACAAGTTTTCGCCCTGTTTGTCTTCTTTTGTTGGTATATCCCATCGGCTCTGATGCTCCGGTCCAACGAGTCTGGCGATAAGCCCCAGAACCGGTGTGCAAAAGTGTGAAATGGCCAATACCGGATTGAAAATTATCGGGTGGAGGAAAAGCGATGGGATACTGAAAAATCGTCCTTTGATCTTAAAAAATTTATTGGGATTCAATATCTCTTTAGGATCGATCTCGTATTTGATTTGCCTGAGTCTGTTCAGTTGACTCCGGCTATATTTACTGGTGATAAAAGGAGTGTTCCAAATACCAACTCCATAAGGGGCCCCTCCATAGCGCACTGCCATCCTGACCAGCAGCTGGATGAACAGAAGGCTCAAAGCATAATGGACAGTCCTGGAATAATCACAGCTGAAAGAAACGATGAGCAGATAGGAGTAAAATCCCTTGTTCTTCGAAGTTGATTCCCCATCATCTATAAAAGACTGACTTTTGCCGCAGACGATCACTTCCACGGTGGGTTTGATTTTGAAATACCGTGCCAGTTTCTCGACCTTTTTGACATATTTCGATAACTTTTCCCGGGGAATAACAACCTCTGACCCTAGGAGACCGGGACCGATGCGCTGGGCTTTGAGAGGGAAATACCGGTCAGCCCATAGATAACGGGCAGCCACTCCATCTTCCGAAACTGAATTTGAATTTCCATTTAAAAAAGACATGAATTTTTGCTCATTTTCCGGTGTCTCGAAATGAAGAAGAACCGTATCGTTTTCTGGGACTATGGGGTCTTCTAACTGGGTTTGCTCTGCAAAAAGGATGTTTTCCCTTTTTAAGTATTCACGGTCAAAAAAGACAACGTGTGATGGCTGAAAATCCCCGTTGGTGAGCTCATCAAAAAATTCGAATGCTTGGCCTGGATCGTTAAATGTGAGCAAAAGAGCTCCGCTGTGTCCGGGTTTGGGCCGGACACGCAGCGTGATCTCTGTGAGGATACCGAACTGTCCCTCTGTTCCAAAAAGGTCTTTTATGGATTCGTCTTTTGAGTTCAGCTCCTCTATAAAGCCGTCTGGTCTGGCGACGCGGACAGCAATAACAGATTCGTGAACGCTCCCATAAGCATAGCTGCCCAATCCCATCCCACCTGTAGAGATCCATCCGGCCACAGTGGAAAACCGGCTGGTGGGAGTTGTTTGAGGAACCAAACCATAGGGTTCAAGATGAGTTGCCACATCTGCCCAACGAGCTCCTGGTTGCACACGAACTGTTTGGGATTTTGGGTCGACTTCAAGAACGGCCATCATCGGGGAAAGGTCCATCACGATCCCGTTTCGAGTGGGGACGGCCCCACCAAAAGCGAACGAGCCTGATCCTCTCGGGAAAACGGCCAATCTTTTGGAGTTGCAGTATGCGAGGGTAGAAGAGATGTCCTTCTCAGTTTTTGGCTGGACCACAAGAGTTGGAGTTGTGCGGTGGAGAATTTTTTCCATCAATGCGGGGACACGAGCCAGGTCCCTGCTGTAATTCCTCCGCTCAAAGTAGTTTATGGCCACACGGCAATTTTCGCTGAGATGCGGGCGAAGATCTTGCGCAAGAGAATCGATCCGCTGCCTCCGGACCGGAGTGTCTTTGTCAGTGATGTACTTCCACAGCAGCTCCAGCCTGCGCTGTGGAGATTTGAAAAGAATATAAGAGAGTAGCCGGTATGTTTCACGGAAACTTAAGGAAGGGGATTCCTGCATGAGCAGATCCCCCACACGATGTGCGGGCTCAATGCCGTATATCCGCTTTCTCCGGCTCGCTGTTTTACGAGCGCGTTCCATTAGATATTCTTTCCAGCTCATCTCACCATTACTCCAAGTCAAAACCTCAGCTTTTTGATTGTTTTGTTTTTACACGCCTTACAGTTTTTGTTTTTCTCCTTCTATTTATTTTGTTTAGCGCAAATAGTTATGAAATATATTATAAAATCTTACAAATGTCAAGAAATTATTCGTGTAATCTTGACAAATGTATGGTATAGACATATAATACCTTACAATTGAAAGGAGGTAATATGGCTGATGATACGGAAAAAAAGATCGTAAGAGCCCTCAATCAGAATTCGAGAAAGAGCTTTCGTGAAATCGCCAAAGAAATTGGGATATCCGCCCCGGCAGTTATAGATAAAGTTAAAAAGCTCGAAAAAGCGGGTGCCATTAAGGGATACATTCCGATCCTTGATCCAAAATACTTTGGGTATGACATGACAGCAATAATCGCTATTCGCATTTCCAATGGCAAACTTATCCAAACTCAAGAAAAGATCGCTGAGGACAATCATGTGTTTGCGATCTACGATGTCACTGGAGAGTGGGATTCATTCGTGTGTGCTCGTTTTAAAGATAGGGAAGACTTGAACACATTTATCAAGTATGTCCTCAATCAAAAATATGTAGAAAGGACGATCACTCATATCGTGTTGAACGTGGTCAAGGACGAGCGAAGACTCATTGTTTAAGGAAAATCCTAAAAAGATCAGAACAGCTTTACTCCTATTCACTGAACTCCCGGACCAGATCCGCCTCCGCAGCTATGTAACCGAAAGATGCCCAAACTTTATTCGCGAGAATTTGTTCGAAAACTAGCCTTGCCTCATCCCGCTGTCCGTTGTACAGATACCAATTACCCACACCGTAGGCTGCGGCATCGTTCATGATGTTGGAGAATTCTTTCCCTGTTATCTCTTCCAAGGCAAGTTCGCCTTCATAGAACAGGCAAAGGCGATGATAGACCATATTCTCGATGACATTCATATCCTTATGAATGGGATCTAGCGCTATTTCAGCATCATCTTCCATCCCAAGCAAACGAAGTGTCATGTACAGCCAGTGGGTTGTGGCCACGAGCATGTCGTCATTGGTGGAGGCTTCGATACCCTTACGATACACCCGCAAAGCGTTCTCTAGATCATGTTTCAGATAGTAAGCCAGGCCAAGATGATACCAGATGTTCGTATGCAGCGTGCTCACCGGAATATTCATTGCGTTGGGCATGCCATCGGGTTCGATGCGGTCCTCTTTACCCTCGATCAGAGTGGCGGCTCTCTCAAAATCCTGGATGGCTCTGTCGAATTCACGGATAGAGATATATCGGTGGCCTCTGTGGCGATAAAACCGGGCATCATTCGGGAACTTGCGGATTCCCTCGGTGTAGATGTGGATGGCTTCCCGGTAATCCCCGGCATAAGCTGTCCGGCGGCCGTACCAGATGATTTTATCTGCATTTTCAGGATCGGCATCATAGGCATTTTTGGCGTCCTCCAGCTTTGCCAATACGTTGTCGGAAGGTGCGGCTGCATAGAGAGGTTCGCCCTGGAGGGAAACCGCCTGGGCGTCTTCAGGCACAGCCGGTAAGGCATCCGGTTCTTGGGATTTTTTTATACAGAAACCGGTGGCGATCACAATACACACACAGAGAATCAAAAATCGTATCTTCATTATTTCGACTCCATTTTTAAAAGTAGAAATTTGATACTTAGAATTCTATACTTCTAAACATTTGAGTGCAATCCTGACTTCAGACATCTAAGCCTTTGAGGGAGTAAGGAAGCATCCCTAAAACTGTGATGAATGATGTCCCGAGTGTTCCAATTGGTAATTTCGAAAACGAACAACGAGACATCAGTAGGACTCTCTCCATTTTAGATGTAGGGACCGTTTCCCAAACGGTCCGTTCGGGGAACGGACCCTACATAAAAAGGAACCATGCCCGTTCAGCTCTTTACACGGTTTTCTCCACCACACAATTGGGACACTCAATAACGCAATATG
>JAGLRY010000430.1 GCA_023135995.1 Candidatus Aminicenantota bacterium
TCTCAGCTTGGGCTCGACGTACACACCAGCGAAAGGAGCTGGCGGTTTGAAAGGCCAATGCACGTCCGTAGTCTGGAAGTGCACCCAGTAGGGCTGTCCCGGATAGGACTCGCGCCATTTCCAGAAATCTTCGTGCAGCACCTCAGATGATCTCGAGTTGGGACTACATTCGGAATCCTGCATGACATCCACGCCTCTTTCGAGGCTGCTCAAAGAACCAGCGAAGGGGTTGGTAGTGAAAACAGCTGTCTGATATCCTGCTTGATGCAAGTGTTCTGCCATAGTCACTGCCTGATCCGGCAGAGGATCGGATTCGGTTTTGTATCCTCCAAGCACGCTGTGGTGAAGTGAGGTCATAAACGAAGGGGTGGAAGGCTTGGTCCATGAGGAATTGCTAAAAGCATTTTCTAAGACCGCCCCTTCTTCGGCCAGACGCTCGAGGTTTGGAGTCGTCCGACGGTTATATCCATACACGCTCAGGTAATCTGCCCCCGCACCATCGATGATATAGAAGATTATATTCGGCAAATTAGTGACTCGTTTACCACTGATAGTTGGAGCCCCCCAAAGAGCCACGGTTCCATTTTGATCTGCTGTCGCCTGAAGGGTGAGTGTAATTATTTGGTCTTCATAGTCTGACAGATCGACGGATCGCTGAGCCCAATGTTTTTTGTCGGAGTAAGATTCATTCAAAAGCGTTTTGGAATCGTCCCTGTCCGGTTTAGCATTGATCTGAAAAGTCACAGGCACATCGTCCCTCAACAGCCCTAAACCGATGTCAAGACGCCCGCTTTCTGGAACCTGCACCCGGAATGCAAGCTTTGCTGGCGTGTGGACGAAAAGAGTTCGCCGGTAAATTTCATTGCGTATCTCTGTTTGGACTCCCACCGAGGTACCGGCATATTTGACCCCTTTGGGAATGACACTCACCGACAGAATATCAAGGTGAGCCGGTTTGTCCGAGCGAACGAGAACAATGAGTTGTTTCCAGGGATCTTCCCAATCTTCCCAGGACCAATCAGCGCGCATCAGGTATGTATGCTCCATGCCGTCGTTGATGATTTTTACGGACTCGTTTGAAAAGAGGAAGGGATCATGCTCTAGCGCAGTAAATCCTGGCCGCTCGCGCAGGTTGAATCCAATTCGTATCTCATTTATGTTCTCTGATGAACGTGCGCGTACAACAATGTATGCCCAATCCTCGCGTTTCCACTCCGGTACTTCGACATAGATTCCGCCCTGTAACAATTGTTTTCCAAACGGATCGACAGAAGCGTTATTGTTACCCAGGAAAAGGCGGAGCGAATCTTCAGTAAGCCTTGTCTCAATCGGCCTGTTCTTAGAGTCGGGATGGTCGACCGGGCTCCACTCCGGCTGTGGCTCATCGAAGCGCCACTCGACAACAGCAGGAAGATCTTCAGGGATCTCGGAACCTTCAATCATGGCGGCATCTATATGTTCTTCAAGGTGAAGAGGAACTTCGGCTGTGAGAAGCGGCTGATCCGATTCAGGACCAGAGCAACTAAATGCCATTAGCATAAAGACTAGAGTGAGAAACATCACTCCTTTTGATTTAAGCATCTTCACCTTCCTTTAAACCCAGCCACTTACTGTCAAGGTACCTATTTGAATAGAATTGCTAATAACCAAATCAGACCTCATCTAGCTGCACAACCTTAACATCCATGCACTCCCTAAAAAGGGCATCCAGAAAAATCTTATGAGTGGCACCGATGATAACCAGTATTTTTTTCCCCGGATTTAGGGCCAGGGCTCTCCGGATGTTGGCCGCGATTCCAAAATTCCTGACATCCCAGAAAGCGACCCTAGTCTGCGCCAGTCTATCGGGGAGCTTGGCTTCAAACCAATCCATATCAAGCGTTGCCCGGG
Source organism: Candidatus Aminicenantota bacterium (assembly GCA_023135995.1). Taxonomy (GTDB): domain Bacteria; phylum Acidobacteriota; class Aminicenantia; order Aminicenantales; family Aminicenantaceae; genus WTAW01. The sequence goes on from JAGLRY010000430.1 coordinate 1,891, forward strand.
CCGCCTTACCGAATTCAGATGCCCTGAATCCACCGATATCCTTCATGATCTCGATATTTACTCCCCCGGAATTGAACATATCCCGGACAAAAAGAGGGGCCGCACTTTCAATGGCGATGAGATCCGGATTGTACCTTTCGAGGGTGTCCAAAAGTCCTTCTAAGGCATCATGGTTGAAATTTTCCCCATAAGATTTCAGATGGACTGTCGCCAGCACAAGCACCTGCGACGCCTCAGATTCCGGTATCCTGGCTGCCGGCACCTGCGTGTTCCTTGAAAACAGTTTTGATTGAGTATGTCCTTTCGCATAGTCAAAAACAAAAAACAAGCCCAAAAGGACGAGAAGACTGATAAAAAATGTTCCCTTCCGTTCTTCCATTATCTCCTCTTACAAAAAAACACTTGTTTTTAGATTTGTTGCCAAAGTAGACATATCATTTTCATGTTGGATTGGTCAATTCAATCAATATCTTAACATTCCCAGGTTCCGCAAAAAGGCCTGTGCATGCGAAGGGAGGTGGAGTTGTACTAGGAAGGCTGGAATACAGGGATATTTATAAAAATTTGGTTTCTGTGCTCCTTCTGAAACCCTCTCAATTTAACCCAAATGCAACCCATTGGCGATCAAAGAGTTGACGCGGGAGCCGAT
>JAGLRY010000431.1 GCA_023135995.1 Candidatus Aminicenantota bacterium
CATGGCGAAGGATACGCGGGAGGAGCTGTATATCGTCGCATTCAGAGCGGATATTGTTGAGAGCAGTCCTCCGATCAGAAGGAGGGCGCTTCCCCAGTAACTGATGCTTCGGGCCGCTTCCACCATTGCCACTTCTTTTTTGGCGGCAAGAAAATCCCAGGCCGCGATGTCGCCAGGATTGACGACACCCAGAGCGACAAAGGCCACAAGGATATATATGGGAACAACGATCAGCAGGGAGATAAAAATGGCCTTGGGGATGTTTTTCTCGGGGTCTTTGACCTCCTCTCCGCTCTGGGCAATGATCTCGTAGCCTTCGAATGCGATGTAGGTGAGGCCCATCGCAGTGAGAATTCCAAAAAAACCCTTCCCGAAAAATGGTGTAAAATGGGTCAGTCGGGTAGGATCACCATAGATGATTTTTGATCCAAGGAGGATGAACAGGAAAAGGATGGAGATCTTCAGCACAGTTGCGATATTACCCGCTTTTCCTGTTTCTTTCGCACCCTTGTAATTGATGTATGTGAAGAGGATCACGATCACTACGGCCAGGATTTTTTTCAAGATCTCAGGAGGGATCGATAGGTTGGCGCCAAATTCATGGAAGACCTCTCCGAAATAGGCGCCGAAACCCACAGCGTAAAGGGCGCAGGCCACAGAATGGGCCATCCAGGACATCCATCCCGAGAGAAATCCTGATGGCTGTGGAAGGCTCGATTTTACCCAGAGATAGCCCCCGCCCGCCTCAGGGATCGATCCTCCCAATTCTGCATAGGCCGAGGCGGTGAACAGAGCGATGATGCCATTGAGGAGAAATGCGACTATGATGGCCGGCCCAGCCACACCCGCTGCGATTCCGGTAAGAACAAAGATCCCCGCGCCGATCATCGCCCCCACACCGATCATGGTGACAGAGAAGAGACTGAGATCGCGGCTTAAGCCAACCTGTGTTCTTTGCGAAGAGGTTGATGAGCCTTTGTTATTTGTTATGGCGTCTTTCATTTGTCGCTAACGTGAGTAAATGTGTGAATAATTCAAGTTATCTATATTTTCAGATTTAGGAGAAAATTTCAAGAGGATATCTGTTAGGAATGTGACTGTGGTGGATCGCTGAGAATTCTCCGGAATCCTCTTGCTTTTGTCAGGCAGATGGTTTCTGATATACTAAACGTCTCCATAAAACAGATGTTTTTTGTACAAACAAAAAATAGGGGACATTTCCCGTTTCAAAAAGACAACTGTCCCCACGTGATATGTAGGGACCGTTTCCCAAACGGTCCGTTCGGGGAACGAACCCTACATTTGAGAGAAGAGAAAAGGGGACAGTCCCTTTTTTCCAGGGGTGAAGAGAAAAGGGGACAGTCCCTTTTTTGAATGGAAAAAGGAATGAAAAATCGAAAGGAACGCATAAGTTTTGAGCTGTGTGAGTACAAAACCCGTGTAGATGACAGGCTGGCCAGTTGGGCTGATCAAAAGCTTATCCAGAGACTTTGGCGCAAAGACTACACGCTCTGGTCTGCTGAGCCCGTAGTAGAGCTCGCAGACCGCCTGGGATGGTTGATCCTACCTAAGGTTGAGCGTGAAGTATTGGACGACTTGGTTGTGTTTGCAGAAAAAGTGAGATCAGATGGCATTACTCATGTTGTGTTGCTGGGAATGGGTGGATCAAGCTTGGCATCCGAAGTCTTCGCCAAGTGTTTTGGGAGTTCCCCGGGATATCCCGAACTCAATGTCTTGGACAGCACTCACCCAGAAGCCGTCCGATCTCTTGAAGATCGTTTGCCCTTATCAAACACGCTGTTTTGTGTTTCCAGTAAGTCTGGGACTACACTGGAAACCCTATCGCTTTTCCGGTATTTCTGGAGTAGAACAAATCAGCTAAGTGAAGAACCGGGCAAACATTTTGTGGCCATCACCGATCTTGGATCATCTCTTGAAAGTTTGGCTAAAGAAAGGGGATTCAGGGCAATTTTTGCCGCTCCTCCTGATGTCGGAGGACGATATTCTGCACTCACTGTATTTGGCCTTGTGCCTGCGGCTCTTATCGGTGTGGATATCCACAAGCTCATAGAAAGAGCAAGGAATGCTGCTGAGAATTCTGTATTTTCTGGTTTAGAGGCAGATCCTGCAGGAATCGTTTTGGGTGCTACCCTGGGTGAGCTCTCTGCCGATAGGAATAAAATCACATTGATGACCACACCCTCCTTGAACAGCTTTTCTGATTGGGTGGAGCAGCTCGTCGCCGAGAGCACTGGCAAGGATGGAAAGGGGATACTTCCTGTGGTGAATGAACCCATCGGGTTTGCCGAAGATTACAGCAAGGATAGATTATTCGTCGGGCTTTTCCTCGATGGTGAAAATGATGGGGGGCTTGAGAGATTGTTCGATGAGCTTTCCGGTCTCGGACACCCCATTGTTCGCATCCATCTGGAAGATATGTACGATCTGGGTCAGGAGTTTTTTCATTGGGAGGTTGCTGTAGCTTCGGCAGGGGTAGTGATGGGGATAAATCCTTTCGATCAACCAGATGTCCAATTGGCAAAGGCTTTCACAAAAAAGATCATGGGAGACCTTGAGATATCGGAGGTCGAGAACGAAATCACAGAAACACCGGATGCTGAAAACCTGGAAGCGCTGGAGATCTCAGATCACGAATCTTTGTCAGCGGCACTGGAAAGTTGGATATCTCAAGCCCAAGCGGGAGATTATGTGGCCTTACAGGCATTTCTCCAGCCAAGTCCCCAAGCCACAGAGGCACTTCAGAGGGTTCGAAAAATGCTTTTGGACCGTACACGATTGTCGACAACCCTGGGATTCGGGCCGCGCTTTCTTCATTCGACAGGCCAGCTCCATAAAGGGGGTCCGAATACAGGGCTCTTCATTCAACTTGTGGATGATCCCAGGAATGATTGTAATGTCCCTGAAACGGATCTCACTTTCGGTCAGGTCATCCGTGCGCAAGCTCACGGTGATTATCTGGCTCTCCGCAAACGGAAAAGACGCATATTACGTGTCAATCTCCAGGCTGATGCGGTCAATGGCCTTGAACAGCTTCAAAAATTAATTTTTTAACCTGAATTATTCATAAAAAATGTCGATACTTATCATAAATGACCCAATATCAGAATGTTACTTTGTTTTTTCGGAATGCTCATTTGGGCATTGCATATTTCCTATGCGATTTTTATTTATAATCGACTCAACTCGTGAATAATCCAGGATAGTAACCAAACGTTGTTGCTTCTCAGTATCCGCCGGCTTGTACTATTCCTTCACCAAGGCTTTTTTGGTATATTATTCAAGAGGTCTTAAAAAGCTCATCCATGGAATGAGTTCCTCAGGGAGGGGATCTATGAACCGGAAAAAACACATTTTTATTCCTATACTTGCCATATTCTTGATATCTATCTTGGCCTGTGTGTCTCAGAAAGAGAAATCTCTGACCAAGTTTGTCGATCCTTTTATAGGTACGGGAGGGCATGGTCACACCTATCCTGGCGCCAGCCTTCCTTTTGGCATGGTACAGTTGAGCCCCGACACGCGACTGACAGGTTGGGATGGCTGTTCCGGGTACCACATATCCGACAATGTCATCTATGGCTTTAGTCACACCCATCTGAGCGGGACAGGAGTTTCTGATTATGGGGACATCCTTTTGATGCCCACGGTGGGCTCGCTGAAACTCGGAAGAGGGAGCACAAAAGATCCAGAATCAGGCTATTGTTCGCGATTTCTGCACGAGACAGAGGAGGCCTCTCCTGGATACTACAAGGTCTATCTTGAGGACTATGGGATCAGCGTGGAGCTCACCTGCACGGAGCGTGTGGGATTTCACAAGTACACTTTTCCACAGGGAGATGAGAGCCACATTATTTTTGACCTCACGCATAGGGATAAGGTTTTGGAGTCGCGGATACGGATTGTCGGCGATTCACAGGTCGAAGGGATGCGCCGCTCGCGGCAGTGGGCACAGGATCAGCATGTCTATTTTGTGGCCCGATTTTCCAAGCCGTTTAAGAGTTTTGGGATTTCTCAGGATGAAAAAATCACAAGAGAACTACGTGAAGTCGCAGGAGAGGATCTTAAAGCCTTTGTTCAATATTCCACGAAGAATAATGAGACGATCTTTGTCAAGGTCGGAATTTCAGCCGTGAGCATCGATGGCGCGCGAAAGAATTTGGAGACTGAGGCCCCCGGTTGGAATTTCTCCCGGGTAGCCAGGGCGGCCGATCGCAAATGGAATCAAGCACTGAGCAAAATCCAGGTTGAAGGGGGAACGGAAGAGCAGTCGACCATCTTCTACACAGCCCTGTACCACTCTCTTCTCAATCCCAATGTCTACATGGATGTGGACGGCCAATACAGAGGGATGGACCTCGATGTCCACCGCGCTGAGGGTTTTGTGAATTATACTGTGTTTTCCTTGTGGGATACTTACCGGGCAACGCACCCTCTATTTACGATCATCGAACCGGAAAGGACTGTAGATTTTATTAAGACTTTTCTCGCGCAATATGAGCATGGCGGAAAACTGCCCATTTGGGAGCTGGCCGCCAACTACACGGGTTGTATGATCGGGTATCATGCAATCCCGGTCATTGCGGATGCGTACATGAAAGGCATCCGGGCATATGATGTGAAGAAGGCTTTTGAAGCCATGAAACACAGTGCTGATCTGGATCATCTCGGATTGGAATACTATAAAAGCCTTGGTTACATCCCGGCTG
>JAGLRY010000432.1 GCA_023135995.1 Candidatus Aminicenantota bacterium
AAGGTTCCAAAATATTTGTCACGGCTCAAGGAAAAGATCTTGAGGCTGACATCGATCCTCGTTTCGGAAGAGCAGAGTATTTTCTCGTAGTGGACCCTGAGACAATGGATTTTGAGGTCCTAGAAAATCCGAATAAAAACGCTGTCCAAGGCGGCGGAATCCAGAGTGCACAGCTTGCCGCAGAAAAAAATGCAAGTGTTGTCATCACAGGACAATGCGGCCCGAATGCAGAAAGGGTTCTCAATTCTTCCGGAATTCAGATGATCACAGGGGCACACGGAAAAGCAAAAGACGCCCTGCTCCAATTCCTGAAGGAGCACCACTAGTGGCCAAAGACGAAGCACAATTAAAAGTAGATAAAAACCTCGAGAAGATAAAGAACAGGCTACTCGTCTTCAGCGGAAAAGGCGGAGTCGGGAAAAGCACAGTGGCGGCCAACCTTTCTCTTGCCTTTGCTCGGAAAGGCTTAAAAGTCGGGCTCCTGGATGTGGATATCCACGGTCCCAATCTTGCCAAAATGCTGGGTGTCGAAGACAAAAAATTGGATGTTTCCGCCGATGGCATTCGCGCCGTTGATGTTAACAACAATCTGAAGCTGGTCTCTATGTCTTTTCTGCTCCAGGACCCCAATATCCCGGTTATATGGCGCGGCCCGATGAAGATGAAGGCCATAGAGCAGTTCCTGGGAGAAGTGATGTGGGGGGAGCTGGACTGGCTGATCATCGACTCTCCTCCTGGGACGGGAGACGAACCTCTGTCCGTCGCTCAGCTCATCCCGGCCACGGGTGCGGTTGTGGTCACCACCCCTCAGGAAGTCTCTCTCATGGATTCCAGAAAAGCCATACAATTCGGCTGGAAGTTGGGCCTCAAGATATTCGGCATCATCGAGAACATGAGCGGTATGGTATGCCCTCACTGTGGAAAGAAGATCGACATCTTCAAAGAAGGAGGAGGAGAGAAAGCCGCAAAAGAAATGCAGGTGCCTTTTTTGGGTAGGATCCCTCTCGATCCCCAAATTGTCACTCTGGGCGACGAGGGAAAATCTTTTATCGAAGCATTACCTGAGGCATCCGCGAGTAAGGCCTTTATGAAGGTTGCCGAAAAAATTCTGGAAAGTGCCTGATATCTTTCCAGTTGCTATTTTGAGGAGATTCAATGAAAAAAATCGGTATTATCATCTGCGGACGGTATCAAGATTGCGGCGGCGGGAAATGCTTCAGAGCTCTCAGAGAGCGCATGGGGGCATTTGCCATTTATCCCAAAGATGAACCCGTGGAGATCGTCGGCTACTCCTATTGTGGGGGATGTCCGGGCGGAAATGTCGAGTACGTTCCCGAAGAAATGAAAAAAAACGGTGCTGAAGTCATCCATCTTGCAACAGGCTTGGTCGTTGGCTACCCGCCGTGTCCTCGAATTCGTCAATTCAAACAATTCATTGAAACCTATTGGGATATTCCTGTGGTCATCGGCACACATCCCATCCCGTTGAAGTATCTTGAGGCACACCATAAACTTCCCTTCTGGGAAAAAGCAAACATGGAAGAGCATGCCGGCGACCTTATGCAGGAAGATATCACAATAATGAAAGACTACAACTAGGAGGTCAACATGCAAAGAGGCGGACAAGGCCAAGGAGGTGGACAGGGTCGTATGGGTGGAAGAGGACTCGGCCCAGGCGGAGAATGTATTTGCCCTTCGTGTGGCACACGAGTGCCCCATCAAAGGGGGGCTCCATGCAACCAGAGAACATGCCCTAAATGCGGGGCGAACATGACACGCTGAGAGGTGCGATTTTGCCCATATATGAATTTGAATGTTTAGATTGCGGAAAGGTCACAGAATTTTTCTTTCGTACTACACAGGATAACGTTGACCTTTTGTGCTCGCATTGTCATTCAAAAAAACTCTTGAAAATTTTTTCCGCTCCAGCAACGGTCATTAACAAACAGACTTCTACAGGCGGGTTAACATGCTGTGGCAGCACAGAGCGCTGTGATGCACCTCCGTGTTCGAACGGAGACTCCTGTCGCCGAGACCGGGATTAATGGCGCT
>JAGLRY010000433.1 GCA_023135995.1 Candidatus Aminicenantota bacterium
TGGAGAGTGGGGACGGGCCACGCTAAAAGATTCTTATTAAATAAGTTAAGGACATATTTGGCTCTAATTTAGGCCTTAGAACGGTCATTTATGTGGCAAAAATAGCATTCTAAGACAAAGATATGTAAAGATAAGAATTGAGTATGAAAACAGATGACGAATGAATATAATGAGCACATAGAGTGAGGGATCATATCATTTAAGGAGGCGTATAGATGGGGATGGAAAGTAAAAATGTTATTCGCTTTACACTCAATGACAAACCTATCCATATATCTGTGAGTAAAGACCGGATGCTACTATGGGTGTTGCGCACAGAGCTGGGTTTGACGGGTGCTAAATTCGGCTGCGGTGAGGGTTTTTGTGGAGCCTGTACAGTTCTCATCAATAACGAGCCTGTTCGCTCTTGTCAGTTTCCCATAAAAGAGGTTGAGGGGAAGACTGTGTTAACCATCGAGGGATTGGCCGAAAACGGCAACCTCCATCCTTTACAGCAGGCCTTTGTAAACCACGATGCGCTCCAGTGTGGATTCTGTACACCGGGAATAATCTTGACTGCCTACAGTCTATTGTTGAAAAACCCCAAACCCACTCAAAAAGATGTTATCCACGCCTTAGATGATAACCTCTGTCGCTGTGGAGCTCATACACGAATGTTACAGGCTGTACACTCGGCAGCCGAGACGATGAGGGGAGGGAGGTCGAGATGAAAGAAAAAAAGAGTGTTGATCGAGAATTGGTTGAGATGAGCGCTCCTTTCACCCTTAATCGTCGTGAATTCCTCAAACTTTTAAGCGGCGGGATTATCATCAGTTTTTCATTAGAAAATATCTATGGATGGGAGGAAGCTCCACAGCAGAGGAGGTCTCGCCGCGAACCTGATGACCCTAATGCATATCTCATAATCGGAGAGGATGGGACTGTAACCTGTCTTTCAGGAAAGATCGAAATGGGACAGGGCGTGATCACGTCTCTTCCCCAAATGCTTGCCGAGGAACTTGAAGTTCCTCTCGAATCCGTGAAGATCGTGTTAGGAGATACAGACCTCTGCCCCTATGATCGAGGGACTTTCGGCTCCAGGAGCACGAAGTTTTACGGACCGCTTTTACGGGCGGCTGCTGCGGAGGCACGAGAGGTCCTCATAGAGCTGGCTGCAGAACAACTTGGATTACCGAAGGATAAACTCTATGTCAAAGAGGGCTTTGTCATCGAAAAAAACAATCCCAAGAAAAAGCTCTCTTATGCCTCCTTGACAAAAGGGAAAAAGATCGAACGGCGCTTCGGAAAGGAAGCCCCACTCAAGCCTGTATCGGGTTTTTCTGTGTGCGGAAAGCCCAGATATCGAACAGATTCTCACGAAAAAGTCACAGGTGAAGCTAAATTTGCTGGTGATATCCATCTCGAAGGCATGGTGTATGCCCGGATTTTGCGTCCTCCCGCACACAGGGCCCAACTCAAAAGTGTCGATACATCCTCAGCTGAGAAGATGGCGGATGTTCAGGTCGTTCGTGATGGCGACCTTATAGCTGTCCTTCATCCGACACCCGACGGAGCAGCAGAAGCACTCAAGAAAATTAAGGCACAGTTTGTTATTCCGAAAGAAGACCTGGATCAAAATAACATCTACGATCACCTACTGAGTGTCGCATCGAATGAAGAAGTCATCGAACAGAAAGGGGATCTTGAACAAGGCAAAAAGCTCGTTTCTCAATTATTTGAAGAAACTTACCTCAACTGTTATGTTGCCCATGCGCCTATCGAGACTCATACGGCTTTGGCTAAGGTGGAGGGGAACAAAGCTGTCGTATGGGCCTCCTCACAAACGCCATTCCGCGCAAAGGATGAGGTTGCTCAAGTATTAGGTTTGCCTGCGGAGAATGTCAGGGTGATCGCTCCTTTTGTCGGCGGAGGATTCGGAGGAAAAACCCGGAATGGCCAGGTTGTTGAGGCGGCGAGATTGTCCAAATTAACAGGAAAACCAGTCCAAGTTGCCTGGACCCGGGGTGAAGAATTCTTTTTCGACAACTACCGGCCCGCGTCCATCATCAAGATCAAATCCGGACTCGATGATCAAAACAAAATTGTCTACTGGCATTTTGAAAACTTCTACGCAGGCGAAAGAAGCTCCCAGATGTACTATGACGTCCCCCATTATCAAACAGTCATGCATGGAAGTTGGGGAAGAGGAGGCTCGAGAATCCATCCTTTTGGCGTAGGAGCTTGGAGAGGGCCTGGCAGCAACACAAACATCTATGCAAGGGAATCGCACATTGATGTTATGGCATCGAAGGTGGGGATGGATGCCCTTGAATTCCGCCTGAAAAATCTCGGCAGCGACAAAAGAATGCAAAGAGTTCTCAAAGCTGCAGCTGAAAAGTTCGGTTGGACTCCGGCGAAATCGCCAAGCGGCCGTGGTTATGGAATAGCCTGCCTTGATTATCTCGGGACCTATGTCGCCCTCTGTGCCCATGTGGATGTCGATAAAAAAAGCGGAAAGATCCAAGCCAGGAGAGTTGTTGTTGCCCAGGATACGGGGACCATCATCAATCCCCAAGGAATTAGGATTCAAATAGAAGGCTGTGTTGCAATGGGATTAGGCTATTGTTTCACTGAGGAGATTCACTTCAAAGGTGGAAAGATTCTCGACACGAATTTCGACACATACGAATTCTCACGGTTCTCTTGGATGCCGAAGATCGAAGTGGTGCTAGTTGAGAACCCGGATTTAGCTCCTCAAGGCTGCGGAGAGCCAGCCATCACTGGGATGGGTGCCGTCATGGCCAACGCCGTCTACGACGCCATCGGCATACGATTCTTCGAACTCCCCATGACCCCACAGAGAGTTAAAAGCGCTCTAACTTGAGCATAGGATTTTTTAAAATATGTCACCTAAATAATTACTAATATTCCACCCAGTTTAATTCTTTGAGCATTTCCAGATAACCAACGAGCCTCTTAAAGGGGAGGTCTATTCCTGTATCTGCAATCACTGCATTTCGAATTTCCGTGACAGAACGCTCTCCGTTGATGAAGTTCTGGATGGGACGCTGCTGATAGCGGTTGAGTTTTAGCTTTTTCACCATATCTGCATTCTCTTTTACGTATTCTCTGTACTTATCCGTCCTTTCGAGATTGAATTCAACACCTTTGACAACGCCGTGGAAATCTGGGAAAACCTTGGAATACTGGATTTCCTCATCTGTGAGCTCAGGTTTTATCGGTGCCTCTATATCCAGTTGCGAAGCTCTGAGCGTGCCGTATTTGAGGATCTGCTCCTCAAGGCCTTCGCCATAATACTCCCATTGTTTGATCCGGTCTTCGATTTTCTGTACTGCACTATCAGATCCGCTGCAGATTTCCATCAACGACCGGAGAGCTCCGATCTCACGCTCCACGGCAAAACCAGCAAGGTTGAACGCTTTCCAAACATCCATCTGAAATGTTTTAGCTTTAGCTCTGTCCACAAATTTCAATGCCTGAGGAAGCTCTCTCTCGCCGACTCTCTTGTACCCGTAATCGGATACGGCATCTAATAACGACTTCAAGACATCATCCGTGCAGTTGGCCGCAGCCCATGCGCAAGCCGCACCGATAAATGCCACCCTTTTCATCTGTGTGGGGTCTGATTTGTCGGGCGTGTCCGTATCCGCATGGTACCATTGGTCCGGCCAAACATTGAGCTCGACTCCCGGCACGGCGACCATCGGATTGTTAAAACAGATATGGTCACTCCCTCCCGTGGCTAAATGAATTAAATAGCGAAAAGCATCCCGCGATCCATTCTTCTCCCACATAGGTTTCGGGAAGATCTGCCCCCTCGGATTTCTCGGTGAATCAGGAAGAAAGACAATGTCATTTGTCCGCCAGACATAGTTCATGATCGAGTTCCCCAAGCCATCCAAATAACAGGGGAGGTGAT
>JAGLRY010000434.1 GCA_023135995.1 Candidatus Aminicenantota bacterium
GTTCTCGATAAAAACTCCTTGATTTTCAAGGATGATGTATGCCTCATCTATGATTTTTTGGATCAATTCATTGCTTAAAAGCTCAAGTTTTGGTCTATGTGTTTTAATCATGATTTTCCTCTAAATTTAGATCATTCAAAATCTCAATCAGTGAGATGACACGTATTAATCTCCTATTATTCGAGCGCCTCGTTTATTTTTCCACAAGCTTTTTGGCTGCACCCACTGCCGTGAGAGCATTCTCCGAATACCCGTCAGCATCGATGTCGTCGGCCCATTTTTGGTTGACAGGAGCCCCGCCGACCATGACTTTGAACCGGCCGTATATGCCTTTCTCTTTGAGCCGCTCGATAAACTTCTTTTGCCCGGTCATCGTCGTAGTCAAGAGTGCAGATAAACAGATAAGGTCGGCGTTCACTTCCTCAGCTTTTGCGATGAACTTTTCTAACTTCACATCAGCTCCGAGATCGACCACGTCAAATCCATTTGCTGAGAGAATCGAGGCCACGAGGTTTTTGCCGATATCGTGGATATCTCCCTCGACGGTTCCGATTACGATTGTTCCCGCAGATCGCATGGCGATTTGAGCTTTTTCCAGCTCGGGCTGCATGATTTCCATGGCGGCTTTCATGCATTCAGCACTCATTATCAGCTCAGGCAAAAAATATTCACCCTCTTCCCAAAGTTGTCCAACTTTCTGGATCCCCGGAATATATCCCTTGTCGATGACCTCTTTGAGATCCATCTTCTCTGCAATCGTTTGTTGTGCCAGTTGTTCTGCTTCGTCTTTATTCCCTTCGACGATAGCCTTTCTTACCATATTAAGAAACTCTTCATTACTCATTGTGTCTCCTTTCTTGTCAAAGTAATCCTTGATTCTATTCCTCCAATCGGCAGGAGGTCAAGATAATTCCAAAAAAACTGAAGCGAGGCTGTCGAACTTGGCTTCTTGATTATATTAAAGGTTCACTTATTTCCTTCGACATAAGCGATGGGGATCGTAAGTTCGAGCTCACCTTTTCTTTCAGAAACATGATTCAGATTCTCTTCCAGTTTTTTAAAAACTTTCTTTTGCTCCTGATCGGGAACCAGACTCTTCCAGTCGTCCAAAAAGCCGTATCTAATCAGAGAGTGCCTAAAAAAAGCGCTGCCATCCAAGAAACGAAGTCGAAAAGAATCCTGATGTGTTCCTGTGATTCGAAAGCCAGAGCGTTCCAGATAATCACAGATTTTATCTCGGGTCAATCTGTGGTTGATATGTGCTGCAAGATCGTTCATTACATCTCCCATGCGTAGTTCTCTCAGTGTCTTCGCGAAGATGGAATAAAATGTATCCATATGTCCTTTGGGATTTGTTGTCAGGACGATCTGGGCACCGCGTTTTGCAACTCTGAAACACTCGGTAAAGACTTTTTGTGGGTCATCGAAATTATTAATTCCCAGGTTGGATACGATGAGATCGAAGGTATTGTCTTGGAAAAGCATGGAAGAGGCATCCCCCTCAACAAGTTGTACGTTCTTGATATTCAACACATTCATCTTATACTGAACTCTCTCATGAGCGGCCTTAAGAGGATCGATTCCAAAGACGGTCGAGGAATCTCCCAGCCTTTGAGCCAACTCCAGTAAAGGAAAACCCGAGCCAAAACCGATATCCAGGACTTTAATCTTTGCCCTGAGCGGGATGAGATCAAGGAGCATCAATCCAAATGGAGCTGACCACAACGGAAAATCATCCTGCGCAGAAAGAAAGGCGGGATCATCCTCCTTCACCTTATCTCCCTGGGTTGGTAATTCTTGTCGAAATACCATTTACATCTTCTCGATTCAAGAAGACCTTTTCACGATCTCTGACATCAATGCGATGTAATCTGGGTCTGTTCCGCAACATCCCCCAATGATATCGGCTCCATTTGTAATGATCTGAGGGATAAAGCGCAGATAGTCCTCCATACCTTGGGAGTAGGCAACCTCGCCTTCTTCAGAGAGAGATGGTTTTCCTGCATTGGCTTGGGCGATAATCGGCAGCGATGTTTTTTCTCGCATGATTCTCACCAACTCGACCATCTCTTCACTGTTCAGAGTGCAATTGGATCCAACAACAGAGACGCCCTCCTTCTCCATGGTCTCGAGAAATTGACCTACAGTGTTTCCCATAAGCGTGAAAAAACCTTTGGGATGATGATTGAAGGTCATCGTCACGAAGATCGGCAAATCCGAAGCCTTCCGTGCCCCCCTCAACGCGCAGAGGGCTTCATTCAAATCATATTGTGTCTCGATAAGAAGGAAGTCCACTTGGCCATCTGTCAAGCCCCGAGCCTGCTCGGCATAGGCATCTTCAAATTGCGCCTCGCTGAATTCTCCGTGAGGTTTAAGGAATTTTCCTGTGGGCCCCATGCTCCCTCCCAGGAATTTCCCCTCCGGCTTCACTTCGTTTGCAATGGCTGCCGCAGTCCGGTTGAGGTCATAGCATCTTTTTTCTAGGTTGTGAGATTGGAGCTTAATCGTCGTTCCGCCAAAACTGTTGGTCAGAACGGCATCAGATCCGGCATCGTAATAGCTTTTGTGAATCTTTTGTACGATATTCGGTTTTTCCTCATTCCAGGACTCAGGACAAGTACCCTGAGGAAAACCATCTTTAATGAGTTCGGTTCCGAATCCCCCGTCAAGAAGAATTTTTCTTTCTTTGAGAAGATCGAGGATTGATTGAGCCATTTTTTCCTCCAAAATTCGTATTTCGTATATTTCAACAATTTATATTTCTATCACCTGTCAACGGCTGAGCAACCGTTCGACCGATGGAAAAAGCTCCTTTTTTGTGTGGGGGAGAAACAAGGCCCCTGTGTATTCGTTAAAATACCCCGGCTCTGTGTTCAATTCCAAATACGTCATCATTTTCTCGAGTTCATTGACCCGTTCTCTGTTTTTTTCAGAAAGCAGGATGAGATGTGCTCCGAGGAGAGATGTGTTACCCAGATAATGGAATCTGGTTCGCTCAAGGTCTGGCAGCAGACCGATCCGGATGGCGTTTTCAACATCCAAATACTGCCCAAAGCCGCCCGCTATATAAAAAGATTCGATCTGATCGAAAGATAATCCTGTATGTTTGAGCAGCAACGCACAGGCCGAAAAAACAGCGCCCTTGGTACGAATAAGATTGGCAATATCGTTCTCAGTGATCAAGAGATCTTTGCCCCAGAAGGAGCGTGTGCTCGTTTCCACGAGAAATCCCTTGCCCACCTCGTTATCCACCAGTCTGTTACCGATCTTTTCTGTGTTAAACTTTCCGTGACGGTCCACATATCCGCGAATGAACAGTTCAGCCAAAAGATCGATGAGGCCGGAGCCGCACAATCCCTTTGGCTTTCCGCCCTCTATGACTCTGTATTCGACAGTGCCGTCTTCCCTGATTTTCAACTTCTCAATTGCCCCCGTTGCAGCCGGCATTCCACAGCGAGTGCCGCCTCCTTCGAACGCCGGTCCTGCCGAACATGCACAGCTCATCAGCCATTCTTTGTTGCCCAGCACCAGTTCACCGTTTGTGCCGATATCGATAAATACAGATATCTTATCGATCTGGGACACTATGGGCGTACACAACAAACCCGCGAGGATATCTCCCCCAACGTAACTTCCCACAGAGGGCGCACAATGAACTCTCGCTTCGGGATTCATTTTGAGGTGGATTTCTCGCGACCGTATGATGGGTACACGGTTCAGTGTCGGAACATAAGGCTCTTCACGGATATATCGGGGACTAAGCCCCAGCAAAAGATGAACCATCGTTGTGTTGCCTGTTAGTGAGGCAAAATATATATCCGAGGTTGCTCCTCCAGTAGCTTCAATGGCTTTTTCCAGGAGATTATTGA
This sequence comes from Candidatus Aminicenantota bacterium, assembly GCA_023135995.1. GTDB lineage: Bacteria > Acidobacteriota > Aminicenantia > Aminicenantales > Aminicenantaceae > WTAW01. Next base: position 3,870 of record JAGLRY010000434.1, read on the forward strand.
TAGTGGATATGATGGCCTCGTGAAGTTCCTGGAGACGTTCGGGCTTTTGGGCATAGTTGATCCGCGAGATAATATCCTCTCCGCATTTAATCTGTTGGTTATAGCTGGATGCGAATCCCAAAATTTTTCCGGTCTGAAGGTCGACAACCTGAAGCGCGACCGTGGTCGTACCTATGTCACAAGCAATGCCGAGGAGGTTTTTATGGGGAGAGAGGGGCTCTACATCAAGAATGGTCCATGATAGGCCATCTCTGAAAAGGATGACTTCGACTTGACCCTGTTTTTCTCGAACGGTATGCGCAAGCTTCTTTAGCACCGAATATTCGCAATATACAGTATCGAGGGGCCGTTCTTTCTTGATTTCGGTCTCCAGTATCTTCAAATCGCTGTAGTTGTCATCGAGAGTGGAGGAGGGAAGAGTCAGAGGCAGCTTTTCAACGGGGGAACTGACGTCGAGATCGGCGATAAGACTATCTTTTTGATCCAGAAGGGATCGCATGTCGACGGTGGCCTTGAGGGAGAGTTCCTGGAACTCAGGAAGCTGGACAAAGAGATCGTCTTCAATCAGAGTCTGACAGGCCAATACAAATCCTTGTTTACGAAGTTTTTCGGGGAGGAAGGAGGAAGGTTTGATTGTGTATGTCCCTTTGATGACTTTGACGATACAGTCACCACATGTGCCCTTGCCCCCACAAGTGGCGCTCAATGGGACTCTCGCTTTGCGGCAGGCATCAAGAAGGCATGTCCCCGGGGACTCATTCACATGAACTCCAAATGGCTGAAACTCAACCCTGAAGTGTGAACGGTCAGGATTGAGCTTGATTCGAGTTTTATTCAATGATATTCAAGTCTCCCAATGATTCGCGATGATCCCATTTTTCATCGTTGATACACGTTATTTCAATGGCTGATAAAGGGCGCATCGATCTCAGGTTAGTTGCACGTTTTTCACAAATGAGGCGATATCAGACGCCTCTTGACAGCCGACGATGACTTCCCACCCGGGGAGGTTCTCCTCCAAATCTCCGCTTATCTGAGAGACAAACCCGGGAATCACGATTTTCCTGGTCTTAACCTGCTGTTCCAGGCTGGTCTCCCTGATAAATTTTGCAATGGTTTCCCCGACGAATTTACCGGCTGCCCAGGCCGTGAGCACAGATTGGCCCTCTGTGTCACAAACTACCAGGTAGGCGGAGGTTCCAGAGTTTTCGATTTCGCCAGAGACGATAAAATAGGTCAAGGAAAAGTTCGTCGTGATAAAGACCGGGGATTCCTGTGTCGGTTCACCGATGGGATAGACCTTGGGGTCTACCTGGATAGGCTTCTGGGGGTCTGTATAAATGTTCTGCCGGAGTGTCAGGAACGAATAGAGCAAAGCCCTGTCGTATTCGGGCAGAACGATGATGGAATCATACTTGCAGAGTAATGCTGTGGCTTTGGCCAGCGTATCATATGTGTTCTCGGAGAGGATGTGTGTGAAGAGTGGGAATCCGAAAAGCTTAAAGTTTTTCTTCAGGGCGCTGCGCCTCAGAATGGTGTTTTGTTGGAGCTGGAGACCCGTGTTTGCCGTATCCAAGTTCAAAAGCAGATCCTGAATTCCAGCCTGTTTTGCCTTCTCCACTTGAGAGACCAATTCATCATAAGATCCTGCCGTGAGTACTACGGGGCAGTCATGAGTTTTAGCCAGGTCCAGATCTGCGTCAGTGGCCTCTTGCCGCAAACAGATCGCTGCGCGTTCGTCTTTGAGAGTCTCAACACCGGCTTTTCTTGCCTCTTCATCGGGAGTGTCAAGGATGATGGATTTTTTTGAGGCCTGTTTCACGAGCTCGAGAATTTTAAGGAAAAGAGCCTTATCTTGGGAATCATCTGTGACTAGAAACAGGTCTGGTTTGAGCTCCTCACCGACCCTCTCCACTCTGTACTCTTCGATTTCATGAATTTTTTCTCTCAGACGCTCTTCACCTTCGGAGGTCCTCAATTGGATGCCAATGCCGGGCTGATTGAAAAAAGTTTTTTCATGGCGAAACATGACAGTTTCGTTACCGATCTCTAACGGATTGTTTCTTCCGATCTTTACCAGCCGGATTGGAGGCTCGCTCGCCGCTCCCAGCGTTGCCTTTGCCTCATCAGAAGCATGAGGGCATTCGCTGAGGTCGGCTTTTTTCTGAGCCAGTTTCATGGCAAAAGCCAT
>JAGLRY010000435.1 GCA_023135995.1 Candidatus Aminicenantota bacterium
CGGACAGTCCCCAAACAAACCCAAGCTCTTGTGGAGATGTGTGCCCGGTGTCATGCAAGAAGGACTCTCGCCCACGAACCTTACGTGCACAACAGGCCTTTTCTGGATACACACATGCCGAGTGTCCTAGAGGAGCAGCTTTACTACTCTGACGGTCAGATCTATGAAGAGGTCTATGTTTACGCTTCGTTCCTGCAAAGTAAGATGTACCAGGCCGGTGTGGGCTGCAAAGATTGCCATGAGCCGCACAGCGGCAAAGTCTTTATCCAGGGGAATGCCCTTTGCTACAGATGCCATCTTCAGGAAAAATATGGAGTGCATTCTCATCACTTCCACAAAGATGATTCCACAGGAAACCTCTGTGTGGAATGTCACATGGTGGAGCGCACTTACATGGTCGTCGATCCGCGCCGGGACCACAGCATGCGGGTGCCGCGCCCGGACCTCTCGGATAAGCTCGAAACACCCAATGCCTGTATTCAGTGTCATGATCATAAAGATAAATCGAATCGATGGGCTGCCGATTACTGCAGACAATGGTATGGAGAGCTCCAAGATGGCCAGATTCATTATGGTGAGATCTTCTATGCTGGCCGTCGTGGTTATCCTGAGGCGCTCGGGGAATTGATCCGGCTGGCAAACAACAAACAAAATCCACCCATGCAACGTGTGACAGCACTATTACTCTTGGGAGATTATCCATCCCAGGAAGCGTTCTCTGCGATACGGCAGAACATCAATGATCCTGATCCCTTGATACGAGCCATGGCTGTTCAATCGCTCGAGATGGTGAACGCAAATGAAAGATTCCCCCTGATCAAGCATCTTCTGGATGACCCTGTCCGTCTGGTCCGGGTGAGAACGGCATTTTCCCTTGCCGGAACATCACGGAGTCAAATGACAGGTGAGGAACGGCGGCTTTTAAAGATCGCTCTGGATGAATACAAGCAGGTGCAGTACGTCAACGCCGATCATCCCACAGCCCACCTCAACCTTGGCGTGTTATCCACCATGGAGGGAGATCGAACAGCCGCAGAAGCCGCATACAGAAAGGCCATAGAGATCGAACCCACATTTTCTTATACATACATCAATCTTGCGGATCTCTATCGTACACAGGATAGAGATGACCTAGGAGAGAACGTGCTGAAGCAGGCGCTTGAGCTTAATCCTTCATTCGCTGATGTCTATCATGCTCTTGGCCTCCTTTATGTCCGGAAGAAAAACTACAACAAAGCCCTTGAATACCTGAAAAAGGCCACAGAATTGGCGCCGGAGAATTCTCGATTCAACTATGTCTATGGAATTGCGCTGCACTCCAGACAAAAATCCCAAGACGCTCTGGACGTTCTAAAGAGCGCTCTCAGTTTCCATCCCTACGACCGTGATCTGTTGTATGCGCTGGCCACTATGAATCGAGATTTGGGCAAATTCGAGGATGCCCTTGAATACACTCTAAGACTGATCGAATTGTACCCGCAAGATCAATCTTTCCGCCAATTAGAACAACTTCTTCGATCTCAGTTGTGAAATAGCATTCCTCTGCATCCACGATTGAGCACAGAACACGATCAAGGACCACCCTAAGATTATATACGAACATCCTTAGCTTGAGGCTAAAAATCTACTTCTAAGTTCGAACTTTGAGCCTTTCCCAGAACATTTTGGGTGAAATAATATCCATATCGTCTATCCTTTTTAACTCCAGAAGCTCCTTATCTCCTGTAATAAATATATCGGTTTCGCCATTCAGGGCAGATGACAGAATAATCAAATCATCTTTATCCTGGATATCAACATCCGGTAAATCTGATGGAGATGATTGATGCGCATCTTGCTGGAGAATTTTGATGAATTCAGAGATAAGTTCAAGAGGAAGGCCTAACTTTTCTTTAAGAACATTTTCCAACTCTGAAAAAAGAGGGGCGGAAACAACCATTTGGTGAGAAATAAGAACTTCTCTTAACACATCTGCGCAAAGACCTCTTGTGGCCGCTGCACTCACCAGAATATTTGTATCAAGAAAAACCTTCATGATACCTGGGAGAATATATCTTCATCGGTCAAATAGCCACGCGCCTCTGCAAAAGGCATAACTCGTTTTCTCAACTCATCGAAGCGTTCGAGTCTGAGCTGACGCCGCAGCGCTTCCCGGGCAATCTCACTTTTATTCTTTCCAGATCGCTTACTGGCTTTGGTCAATAAGTCATCAAGGTCTTTATCCAGTCGAATTGTTAATGTGCTTGTTTTCATGTAATACATTGTAAGACAATCTCTCCAAAATGTCAATCCTTTTAAGAACATCCTTTAAAGAACAGACGAGAATAATACACGCAAAATCTCGTCTATTAGAAATACTTCAGAAATGAAAGGTGAAATGTGAAGAAAAGCGCTCGAAACGAAAAAGAATAATGTCTCATAGACAGAGCAAGACTTGACTTCGACTGAAATTAGACGTATATTATTATTAGATTTTATACGTCATTTACATCGAGGATAACATGGCGACAAAACTGACATTGCGCATTGATGAAGAGTTAATTGCTCGTGCAAAAACATATGCTAAGCAATCAGGGAAATCTGTTTCACGATTGGTAGCTGATTTTTTTACACTCTTGAGCCAGAGTGATGAAGAGGAAGCTTTCAAGATAACACCCAAAGTCAAATCTCTATACGGGCTTCTCCGGGATGCAACGATCGATTTTGATGATTACAAAAGACACATTGAGCAGAAATATATATGATCGTTCTTTTTGACACAGATGTGGTTCTTGATCTAATTCTAGACCGCAAACCTTTTTCCGAAGCAGCTGTTCAGCTGTTTTCAAAAGTCGAAGCAGATGAAATAGGCGGATTTGTCAGTGCGACCACGATTACGACTATCCACTATCTGGCGACAAAAACGATAGGCGCAAAGAAGGCCAAATCGGCTATTCACACTCTTTTGTCCATTTTAGATGTGGCATCTGTGGACCGGCCTGTTTTAGAGAGAGCCCTCGAGGGCAAATATAAAGATTATGAAGATGGCGTTCTTGTTGAAGCGGCAAGACAAGTTGGAGCCAAAGCAATCATCACGCGAAACATTCGCAACTTCAAAAAATCAATTATCCCTGCATATTCACCTGCAGAGATGCTCAAAATGCTTAGGACTGTATAGCCTCTCCGCTCAATTCCAACATTCTAGCCTGAATTATTCACGAGTCCAGGTTAGGGATCCAGAGTAAGAATATTGACTTTTTTAATGGTATAGATAAAATTGTCTTGACTTTTTTTTCACCTATTCCCCTTATCCCTTTCAGAAGCAACCGGTCATCCCCTTCCGGTACCCGAGAGCGAAGAAACGGCAACATCTACCACATATCCGCTAGCCGATTCTTCAGCTGATTCTGAAGCAAGAAGCTTGGCTAACGGCCTAAATATACGTAAATTTCGACAGTATACTGACCTATTTTCTATATTGTACTAAAGTCCCATAGACAAGGATATTTTTTCCTGGTATATTAACTTTCGTTTCGTTGTTAAAAAATGCATATTTTCACTTTATTCACCATACATGTCACAAAAAATCCATGAGGAGGATTTTATGAAAAAAGTAATTTTAACGGTTTTTATCTTCCTGGTCTTGCTTGCAGGGACAACCATCCCAGGACAAGCCCAGGACAAACCCAATATCCTGGTAATCTGGGGCGACGATGTCGGTTACTGGAACATCAGCGCCTACAACCAAGGTATGATGGGTTATGAGACGCCCAACATCGACCGTATCGCAAATGAGGGGGCGCTATTTACAGACTGGTATGCGCAGCAGAGCTGTACAGCCGGTCGAGCGGCGTTCATCCTGGGACAGCACCCGTTCCGGACGGGCCTGCTCACCATCGGAATGCCTGGCTCTCCCCAAGGCATCAAAGACGACATGCCCACTCTGGCTGAGCTGCTCAAGCCTCATGGCTATACAAGCGGCCAGTTCGGTAAAAACCACTTGGGCGATCAGGACGAGCACCTACCCACTAATCACGGCTTCGACGAGTTCTATGGCAATCTCTACCATCTGAATGCAGAGGAAGAGCCGGAGACATACTATTATCCCAAGGACCACGAATTCCACAAGCGTTTCGGCCCGCGCGGTGTGATCCATAGCTATGCGGATGGCCGCATCGAGGATACAGGGCCCATGACCCGGAAACGGATGGAGACGGCAGATAAAGAATTCGCCGACGGCGCCATCGATTTTATGGAGCGAGCGGTCAAGGCGGATAAGCCTTTCTTTATCTGGCTCTCAACGACACGAATGCACGTATGGACGCGACTCAGTGATGAGTGGTACGGCAAATCCGGGATCAGCATCTACGCCGACGGCATGCTGGAGCATGACCATCACATTGGCGTAATGCTGGACAAATTAGACGAGTTGGGCATCGCCGACAACACCATCGTCTTTTATTCCACGGACAACGGAGCTGAGACCGTCACTTGGCCGGACGGCGGAACAATCCCATTCCATGGTGAAAAAGGGACCACCTGGGAAGGGGGATTCCGCGTGCCGGCATTCATTCGCTGGCCAGGAGTCATCAAGCCCGGCACCAAGTTCAATGGGATTGCCTCACATGAGGACATGATCCCTACTATCATGGCTGGGTTGGGCGACTCTGATATCAAAGAAAAACTAAAAAAAGGCCACACTGCCGGCAACAAGACCTTCAAGGTCCATCTTGACGGTTACAACCTACTGCCCTATTTAAAGGGTGAGACAAAAGAGTCACCACGCAAGGAGATCTTCTATTTCGACCAGGGCGGCAATCTTAATGCAGTTCGTTATGCAAATTGGAAGCTTCATTTCACGATGTTAGAGGGTAATATCACCACTGCTTATCGCAAAACTCCGGCATGGCCGAGAGTCGTAAACCTGAGGGCGGACCCCTTCGAGAAGGGAATGCACGAATCTGAGCTTTACATACGGTGGATGGCGGATAACATGTGGCTGTTCGTTCCTGCACAGCAGTACATAGGACAGTTCCTAGCGACATTCAAGGAATTCCCAGCCGTAAGAGGATCAAGCTTAAGCATAGACAATGCACTTGACAGCCTCAA
>JAGLRY010000436.1 GCA_023135995.1 Candidatus Aminicenantota bacterium
GAACCATGGGACAACCTTATCGATCGACTCGGGCTCATCATCTCCAGGCACAACTCGGATGGAGCGGGCGCCCACAAATGCCGCGATGTCGATAGTGCGCTTGATCTGTTCGAATTCTGTCTTCAATTCCTCAGAGTCTTCACTCGAAAAGCCTACACTCGTGAACCTCTCGGGATAGGGCACTTCCCAGCCGTGAAATTTGTAGGCTGTTTGTCGTCCATCCAGACCGCCTCCGGCATAGGTCGAAAGGTTTGCAATTTGAAGCCCATTTTTTTCAGCGGTTTCTTTCAGAGCCTTTATATCACACAAGTCAGGGAAGATCTGAAGATGGACTTTTTCATGCGTGTCGACTTTTTTGTACCCGGCAGCGGCGATGATCGGAAACGCCTCTTCAGCAGACATATGGTTGAGGCAGATACTGCATGTGGAAACTCTTGATAGATCAAGCAAGTCACTTTTTTGGGTAGCTTGAGATGCTTCTTGACTGGGACCACTTCCCTTCTCTGACTTAGTACAGGCCTGATTGAAACCCAGATACAGTCCCCCCAAAGCAAGGGCACCTTTTGATGCCTTCTGAAAAAACTCTCTCCGAGTTAACTCTTTTTTGTTCAACGTTTAACCTCCACCTAAATTTCCTTCTCATTAAAATCTTCTAAAAGAAAAATGTCAAATTGTGGGATCTTTAATTCGTGGATTTACGAGGAAGTTTATCATCCCTCATGGCCGCGTGATAGACAAAACTGGCTACGATCACAGCCCCTTGAATCAAGTACTCAGGGATGATCTTGTCATAAAAATCCATATTGCTGTGAAATGTGATGGAGTCATTCTCAACAGGATCCTGAAGAAACGGAAAAACGGGCAATCCAACATCCTCAAACTCGGTATGATCACTCCCGATATCCTGGCCTGGAATAAGAATGCTGTGTGTCATACCCACATCATGGAACGGCTCCATCCACGCATCTATAATGGGCCTGGCGAGAAAATTATTCATGAGATAGACACCACGGATCTTGCCTGTCCCGTAGTCCAGGTTGAAATACCCGGAAAACCGCGCATGTTCGGGTGTAGATTTTCCTGTGTTCGGATCCAAAAAATGCTTCTGGACATACGCCTTTGAACCCATATGCCCCGTCTCTTCCCCTCCCCACAGCACAAACTTAATGGTCCTTCGTGGTTTAGCACCGATAGCTTTCAGTATTCGGGCGGCCTCCAGGACTTGGACTGCTCCTGTTGCGTTGTCTTCCGCCCCTGTGGCGCCCGCATGGGCATCGAGATGGCCCCCAACCATCACCACCTCATCAGCAAGGTCTGTCCCTGGCAGTTCGGCAATGACGTTGTAATCCGTAAGGTTATCTTTGGAATACGCCACACGGATTTCCACTTCCATCTCTACAGGAATGCCCTTCTTCATGATACGCATGATCCGGTTATAGTGCTCTGCAGCCATAACCAACTCTGTAGCCTGTGAGGGAGCTCCCTTCTCCCAAGGTCTGCCAGGGACTTTTGTGACCATAACGATCCCGTCATCATACACTCGTTCGGGAGAGACGACAGCCACAGCGCCCTCTAAAATCAGAAAGTCAATAATCTTTCTTCGTTGCACTCCCGAATGATCTTCGTGCCGGCCTTTGCGATCTTGTTTTTGGAATTTTATCGGAGTCAATGCCATCCGATCTAGCTGATCTTTGGATAAAAGCACCGCATCCGGTTGAAAACTGGGCTCTAAGTGCCGTTTTGGTGCTGTAAATACGATGGCCCCCTTCAGTTTTCCCTTAAAGGAATTCAATGCGTTTAAAGAAAGCATTTCCCGAAAATTCATGAAGACCACAGGCCCTCTCACTTTTCCATCTGTAGGAGCGGACCAGGACTGTGGATAGGCGATCAAAGGCATGTATTGGGGAGACATCATGTGGACAGAAGTGTATTCATTCTGCCATCCGATCCCGAATTCATAAGGATCCAATGTGACATTGGACAAACCATACTCTTCGAATTTCGTCTTTACCCATTTGGCGGATGCAAGATAGGAGGGAGACTTTGGCAGTCGAGGACCATAGACATCTGTCATATAACTGACATCTTCCATGAGATGGGAATTTTGGAAGCCCTCTTCGCGGATCTTCTCAACGATATCCCAGTATATTTTCTCCTGAGCCATAGCTTGGATCCCCAAAAACCATACAACAATACCCAACAGCCCGATTTTCATTATTTTGTTCACGAGTTATTCCTCCAAAGAAAATCCTATACTCTTTTTATTCATATTTTGTATCTACTTGCCAAAGGGACAGATAGCTGCACAAATTCCACAGTTGTGCCCTTGATTGAAGCGATAATAATGCTTCTTTTTCCATTGGTCGCAAACCCAAACATCCAGTAATTCTTCTCGAGAAATTCCAGGGTGCCAGAGATTACCTACAAGAGCATCCGCCGGGCATGCCTCGATACATTTCCTACAGTCGCCACAATAACTTTTCGTTACGGGATCATCGGGTTGGACCGGAAGATCTGTGAATACGGTTCCCAGCCTGACCCAAGGTCCGTGTTTTCTGGTTATAAGTTGGCAGTTCCGGCCGATCCAGCCCATTCCTGCTTGTGTGGCGGCTGTCTTGTGTGGAAAACCACCCTTTATGTTTTTTGGATCTGTACGTTTTGATGCAGGGATTGGTTTGGCTGTATACCCTGATTCCTCAATAGTTGAGACCAACATTGAAGATACGGAATCAATCTTCTCATTGACTCTGGCATACTCATCGGCGTATCTCTTGGTAGGACCTTGTTTTATCCCTCCCATAATCTCAGCATTCATAGGGACAGCAAATGAAACTGCTTTACGAAATAATTCCCCCTTTCCGTCTCTAATATGGGATATATTGTGCAGATCAGCTATTCCAAAGAAATAAATATCATGTACAGCAAAAAGCTCTTTAATTCGCTCCTTAAACAATAGATTTTTCTCAATGCTCAACGGATTTTTAACCTTTATTATAAGCCTTTAAGCAACAACTTCTGTTTGAGCTGTGCGAATATTTATTACATCACAAAATGCCCACCAAATTCTATAGGAGATCCCATCCATCTTCGCCATGGGCCCTACCACTCACCACCATATAGCTCAGACATAGAGGTCTCGCCCTCATTTTTCCTATCCATACATAACGCATGTCTTTATCACGAAAGTAGGAATGTTTAAATCGTGAATGCTCTTCTTGACTCGATCGAGGCTTTGTGCTAGAAAAATGAGGCTTGATTCAGCCATTCCGAGCAGATTTTATTCACACACAGTAATGGAAAAGGACGATAAAATAAAACAGACTAAAGCCACTCCCGATTCGGTATCCGTAACAGTCAGGTTTATCACTCTGATGCAACGATACTCTGGTCAAAGAGAGTTCAAAATGGATCTTCCGAGCGACCCCAGCAAGGCCATCGAAACCATCATCAGCTATTTCGACATCCCTTGGAAAGACAATCTCGAAAAACGAACGCGGATTTTCATCAACAAACAGTTTTCAGAGTCTTACATCAAGCATGGTGAAAAACTCAAAACAGACGATCTTATTGCTTTCATTCCCATCAGTGGCGGAGGATGAGCATCATCAC
>JAGLRY010000437.1 GCA_023135995.1 Candidatus Aminicenantota bacterium
ATAATTCAGGAGTGTTTTGGAGGGAAATAATGAATAGAAAGCTCAAAGATCTTCGTTCCCAGAATTCAGCCATCTCCCCTGAAAAGATGCTTCAAAATCTGAAAAAGGATTTGGAGATCAATGTATCTGTGGGTATCTGGTATTTCACTCCAGGAGGAGGACGGTTTCACGAACGGTTCGTTAAAGAAGCCACAGTTCCCGAGCGAATCGAAATGGCAGCCGAAATGGCCAAGCTGGGAGTGAAGGGCATCGAAGCACACTATCCCGATGAGGTGAATGAAGAGAACGCTCATCTCTATAAACAATTGGAAGAAGAGACCGGAATCCGGTTGGTTGCGGTTCCCTTTTCCCACTTCTTCAACAAGATGTTTGAATTCGGTTCACTCTCTAATCCCGATCCTGATATTCGAAAAAAAGCAACAGCGGTCGCTGTTGGTGGGTTGAAACTTGTCAAAGATATTGGGGCGGACATGGCTATCTCCTGGCCCGGGATGGACGGCTACCGCTACTTGCACGGAAAACCTTTTATGCAGATGTGGGACTTGTTTGAGACGGCTATGGCAGAGGCCATGGATACAGTGCCTGGAGTGCGAGTTGCCATAGAGCCCAAGGGATACGAGCCAGCACCAAACAATATCTACCGCACAACAGCCGAGGGTCTACTGGCCGCACAACGGATAGAGAAAAGATTAAAGAATGCAGAAAACCAGCAGCTCCTCGATGAAGGACATGCATTGGTCGGGCTCAATCCTGAAGTGGGCCATGTCAAAATGAGCTTCGAGATCCTTCCTGCGGCTTTTTCAATGGTGATGATGGAAGGGCGTCTCGCACACACACACTGGAACAGTCAACCGGACGGCAACTACGACCAGGACAACAACATCGGTGTTGTCAACCCGCAAGAGACCGAAGCGTTGCTTTACTCTCTTTGGGCATACGGTTATAAGGAATATTTCGGGATCGATATCAATCCTGAGAACATGCCGGTACATAAAGCTGTGGAATTGAACATTCAAGCGCTCGATAAAATGAAAGAGAGGGTCAGCCGCCTTCCCCATGAAAAAATCATCGAGTGTCACCTCGAACCCGAATCACACCGGGGTGAATTAGAGGAGATCCTCATCCAGAACTGGTAGGATATCACTATGGATAAAAGACTTTTTGCAGGATTAGATGTTTCCACACAGAGCTGCAAGCTCGTTGTTGTGGATACACAAGCGGAGGAAGTCATCTACATAGATTCTGTGATCTATGATGTGGATTTACCGAAGTACGAGACACAAAACGGCGTCACCCAAGGCCTTGCTCCTGGAGTTTCTGAATCTGACCCTCAGATGTGGGTAGATGCCATACACAAAATATTTACCAGGTTAAAAGCGTCGGATGTCCCTCAAGAAAAGATTCGCTCCATTTCTGTCTCGGGCCAACAACACGGCCTGGTCGCACTGGATGCTGAGGGGAATCTTACGCGTCCTCGGAGCAAATTGTGGAACGATTTTTCAACGGCTGAAGAGTGTGACATTCTGACCGCCCGTGTAGGTGGTCAGACGGCCATGATCCATGATGTGGGAAACAGCCAGCGGACAGGATACACAGCCCCTAAAATCTTTCACATGTTCCGGCATGAAAGAGAGATCTTTCAGAGATCAACGACCTTTTTGGTCGTGCATAACTACATCAACTGGTTTCTTACTGGAGGCAAAGATGGGGGCGTCAGAGTTTTAGAACCTGGCGATACATCCGGCATGGCCCTGTGGAATCCCAGGACCGGGAAATGGTCGGATAAAGTCATCGAAGCGATCGATCCAGAACTGAGAGACAAACTCCCTCCGCTCAAACCCTCCGATCAGAGCATTGGACTTATATCACACGCGTTGGTAGACAAATACGGATTTTTACCAAATTGTACGATCGATGCAGGCTCGGGAGATAACATGTACGGAGCCATCGGCACGGGCAATGTCCGCCCCGGGATCGTGAGTGTCAGTCTGGGCACTAGCGGAACTGCATTTTCATTCATGGAAGAACCCTTTATCGATCCCACAGGGGAGATCGCTTCCTATTGCGACAGCACGGGACACTACCTTCCTCTACTCTGTATCTCCAACCTCTCAAACGGATACAATCAAATTCTCTCACAATATGGATTGACTCACGAAAAGTTCAACCAGATCGTCAGGGCAACGAAACCGGGGAATTCCGGAAAATTGCTCATCCCCTGGTACAGTGGAGAAAGGACTCCGGACCTACCCCATGCTACCCCCGTGTATTTCGGATTCGATTTGGAGGATTTTACCGAGGAAATTCTCTGCCGAGCAGTCTTGGAGGGTCATGTTCTCAGCCTCTACGACGGCTTCCGCAGGATGTCGCTGGATACAGAGGAGATCCGTCTGACTGGAGGACTGTCTCAATCTGAGGCCTGGTGTCAGACAATCGCCAATGTCTTCGAGGCTGAAACCGTTCCTGTGGAGGGTGAAGGCGCGGCGTTGGGAGCCGCTCTCCATGCCGCTTGGGTGTGGCTCAAGGAAAACGGCAAACCTCACTCGATTCAAGATGTGGTCGCTCCCTTTATCGTTCTTGATGAAAAAAGACGAAAAAAACCGGAGTCAGAACACATCGCTGTCTACCGAGCCATGAAACAGCTCTTTCACGCCTTGAGCCTAAGGTTGCGAGGCCAGGAGGGAGATGATCCGTTCGCCTTAAGAATCGATCTTACGTCTTTGTCTTGAGGGGATTTTTCCATTTAAGCTTAGGAAAGCGGCTGAAATCAGAATCCGTGGAATAGAGCAAACATCCATGCTCTATCGCAAGAGCCGCTAAATGAGCATCTGGTACAAGATTTGCCACAGCCTGGCCTTCATGGAGCATGGTCTGTAATATCCGCCAGTGACTCTCAGTAGAATCTATTAAACGGACGCATGGCTGGTCGATCCAGCTTTGGACTCGCCTTATAGCTTGTTTCATGGTCAATGGGTTTTTGAATATCTGCCTGTTCGTGCTGATGCGTACAAATGCAGTAATAATCGGCCAGCACAAACATACAGGGGACTCTCCTGAGAGTTGTGTATCCCACCACACCCGAGCCTCCTCATGAAAAGGACTTAGTTTATCCTCCGCATAGAGCAAGATATTTGCATCCACAAGAATCATCGTGTGTTCTCGCCTTCTACCTGAGAAATCAAATCCTGAATATTGTCGATGCTGAATTCCTCCCGGAGACCCATTACATGCGGGTTTGTTCGATACTGGCGGCATTTCAGGGGCTTTTCAACCTCCATCAATCCTTTACGCAGTGCTTCATTAAGAACCACTTTAAATGGTTTTTTTAACTTGACGGCCAATTCTTTGGTCCTTTGTGCTACATCTTCATCGAGAGTCAGAGTTGTTCTCATAAAGACATCATAACATAATATGGCATGATGTCAAAACATCAATTAAGCTAAAGCATCACCACAAAACATGATTGTAAGCTTCAATTCAAATGACGAATCAAAATTTTATTTTTCTCATTCTTACAAAGGCAAAATTTTCATTCCCGATTCCATACCATTGACCTATCAATTTTTCTTTGATACTCTCCCTTCATTCAAACAAAGGTCATCATTAACCGATGGTACTATCTGCAACAATTCATAAACATTGGAGGGCCGATAAAATATTTATCAATAATATTCCTAGTGGTGTTATGGCTTGTGCTCGCGCGCCAAAACGGCAGCAGATTTTGAGACAGAAGAAGCGAGGAAGTGTTTATATCTATCACCAAAAGTTGTTTCAAGTTTTGTGGTTACCGAATACTTTGGACTGAGTGTCTGTGTCTGGCACGGTAATTGATATCCCGGTGAAATCCTTCTCGAGACAAGGGAAGAATTCGTTGAAAAGGATCCGGTCCTCGATGAGATCATCCGCCGTTATTTCATTAATGATGACTGGCGGTGCACTCGGCAATAAACGGAGAATATTACTCATAACAATGCACACAGGAGGAAATAAAAATGAAAGGTCTAAAGACTCTTTTTTTAGCTACGTTTGTATTACTATTTTTAATTATTGACACTATGTATGCTCAGAATACAAGCCCCAAAAAAACAGTACTCACCAATTGTGTCGTCATCGACTGTACTGGTAATCCGCCAATGGAAGACATGACCGTGATTATTGCGGGCAACACTATTGAGGAAATAAAGCAAGGAATGTATCATCCAACTCCTAGGGAAAAGGATGTCCGGGTGTTTAATTTAAAGGGAGCGTACGTGCTTCCAGGCCTGTGGAACATGCACGTGCATCTCTCCGATCTTTTGCCGGATGTACACGATACGCTTGGACACGAAGCTACACTCCCGGCGACAATTCGAGCAGGCAGAAACGCAATGGATGCACTCAGAAGGGGCTTCACAGGACTCAGAATTGTCGGAGAACGGGACTACATTGATATCGCCTGGAGAGAAGCGTTCAATTCGGGTGTCTTTGTAGGACCCAGAATATACTCTGCAGGGAAAATTGTGACACCAAAAGGAGATTATTCATCGGAGCCTGGTTGGCCTGTAGAGATCTATGCAGATGGACCCGAAGAAATACGGAAGGCTGTCCTGGAAAATATCGCGAAGGGAATCGATCTGGTCAAAATTTTTGCTCCTCAACTCCAGGATGATGAGATGACCACAATTATAGAGCTTGCCCATAGCCATGGACTCAAGGTAACTGCCCACTCAGGGGGAGAAAGTGCACATAGGGCAGTTGTAGCAGGTGTTGACTGTATCGAACATGGAACGATGATTTCTGATGAGACCAT